>JAYTAO010000334.1:0-3859 GCA_043737435.1 Rhodanobacteraceae bacterium
TCGCCGATTTGCAGGGTTATGTTTTCGATATCATTAGGAATCGCGCCTTCCTGCGTGCGCTTGTGCCAGTCGCTTAATACCTGCTCGGCGGCGTTTTTGCCAGCGAAACGTGCGGTCAACTCGGAGGCCAGTTCAAGCTTTAGATCCCGCGGATTCAGCTGGCCAGATACCGCGTCCGCCTGCGCAGTTCGCAGTTGCGCCGCAGTTTTATCGAAGCTCAGCAGCTCAAAATAGCGCCACATCAAAGCATCAGATATGGACATGGTTTTGCCGAAAATGTCTTTTGCGGGCTCGTTAATACCGATGTAATTGCCCAATGATTTGCTCATCTTATTGACGCCATCCAAGCCTTCTAACAGCGGCATCGTCAATACACACTGACCAGTTTGGCCATAATCGGGCTGTAATGCCCGCCCAACTAGCAAATTGAATTTTTGGTCGGTGCCGCCTAGCTCAACATCAGCCCGCAGTGCAACGGAATCGTAGCCCTGAACAAGTGGATACAAAAATTCGTGCAGCGCAATCGGCTGTTCGCTCTGATAACGCTTGGTAAAATCATCACGCTCTAACATGCGAGCAACGGTGTACTTACCGGCGATTTTGATCAATTCGCTGGCGGGCATGGGGCCAAACCATTCGCTGTTAAACCGCACTTCTGTCAACGCCGGGTCAAGTATTTTAAAAACCTGCGCTTGATAGGTCACCGCGTTGGCTTCCACTTCTTCCTTCGTCAGCGCTTTTCGGGTCGCGCTTTTGCCGGTAGGGTCGCCAATCATGCCGGTGAAATCGCCAATCAAGAAAATCACTTGATGCCCTAACATTTGAAACTGGCGCAATTTATTGATTAGCACCGTGTGGCCCAGATGCAAATCCGGCGCGGTCGGATCAAAACCCGCTTTCACCCGCAATTTTTGCCCGCTTTTCTGACCAGCGATAATTTTTTGTTTGATTTCTTCAATTTTGATGACATCCACCGCACCCCGCGCGATTTCGTCAAGTTGATGCTGAAGTTCGGACATGATTTGGCTTGTGTTGAATAGATCGCTGAATCTTACACTGAGGTGGGAAATGTGTTCGCGCCGTCCTTAGGTTCTCAATTGCGCAACTGCCGTTCCCAACATGAGATCAATTAAGCCTCGAGCTAATTCCTGCCGCGCGTGGTTCCCCTCCCCGCCGAAAGCTAGTTTCATAACGACATTCGCACTACGGGGAGAGAGTCAGGGTGAGGGGTAATCTATTGTTTCGACTTGATTTCAGCAGCCAACACACCACCGCGCTTTTCGCTCATTTGCCATTGATTTTATTGAAATCTTCGACAATTCGTGCCGTATGTATCTGATCTTTAGGCGTTTGCAGTCACCTCGGCAACCATCGCCTCAAGCAACTTCCCCGCCGCCGCGCACGAGCTGCTTGGCTGGGTTTTTAATTGGTCGACCAAGGCCATGAGTTCATCGAGTTTGGCGACGATTCGGCGTTGTTCGGAATAGCTTTACGCTGAGCCTAAGTAACTTGGTGGCGACTGGCGGACTGGCGCAGTTACATTAGCAACGGCAACCGCGACCGGCACGATCCTGGACGACGATGCACTACCGGTGCTATCGCTTGCCAATGTCAGCGTGGGCGAAGGTAATGCCGGCACAACTGCGGTGAACTTTTTGCTGAATTTGACGCCCGCTTCTGGGCGCGATGTCAGCTTTACCCGTGCTACCGCAGACGGTACGGCGACAGTTGCCAACAATGACTAGGTGGCGCTGACTGCCAATGTTCTGACCACTCCTGCGGATCAAACCAGCGTCAACGTGGTGGTGATAATCAACGGCGTTACGGCTAATGAAGGCGCCGAAACTCTCAGCTTAAATCTGAGCGCGTCTGAGAACGCCACACCGAGCCGATTGATCGCCATCGGCACAATCACCGATGACGATCAACAGCCCACCACCAAGACGACCCAAATGATCTATTGGTCTAACCATCGACGTTCGCAATGCAGGTCCTGATGTAGCGCAACAGGTGCGCTGAATGATCCGGTGCCTGCTGGACTTGGTAAGGTGACACGCAACTGCACTGGCGCAGGCGGTGCGGTGTACCCAAGCGCTAGCGACAAATGACTGTGTAGCGTATTGGATGAGCTTGCGGGTGTGGTATTCAGTCTTGATGACGTCAACGGCGAAGCGCTGCGGGTTTACTCGCGCCTTGACATGGGTGAATTGCAATACGCACTGGCATTGCGTGACGATGCTGGGCGATTGCGGCTAGCAATCTGGCAGCGAACCGCTGGCATCCCAATCGTAGATTCCATCTCAGCCGAGGAACAGGGCATTCAAAGCGATTAACCTAGAAACCGCAGTTGAACGGACAAAAGGGTGCATTTTTTTGGCGTTCCAGCAAGGCGTGAGGAAGCAGCATGCTCATTGCCTACAACGACGAAACAACGATGCTGGTGCGTCAAAAAAGTGTTCAATTTTGTTCGTGGCGACCTTCACCCAAAAGGTGAACTTCGGAATACCTAAATTATTCAACATTTTCATAGCTTTATCGGAGTTTGTTAGCAGTCAACTGCGGTTTTTAGGTTCAAGTGGCGTGTGCGATGCTAGATTCAAGTGTTTCTCGCCTGAGTCAAATTTCAGATTTGTCTGAATCCGGTTGCAGTTTGCGCAAGCCAAAGTCAGCTTCTATTACCTGCCGGATTGCCGATGAAAATTATTAAACTATTAGCTCTGCTGATGTTGATGCAGATAATCCCAGGCGTTTTTAAGCAGGCTAGAGCTAGCGAATTACTTCTCGCCGAGGTGGCTTCTAAAAGCATCGACCCAACGGGCTATTTAGTAAGTGAAAAGCTAGATGGCGTACGGGCGATTTGGGATGGGAAAGTTTTGCGCTTTCGCAGCGGCAATGTCGTACCTGCGCCCGCATGGTTTAATAACGCGCTGCCGACTTCGCCCCTAGATGGTGAGCTGTGGTTGGCCCGCGGTCAGTTTGAAGCGCTGTCCGGGATGGTGCGCAGGTATCCGCCCAAGGATCAGGACTGGCAGCAGATTCAGTATCAAGTGTTCGAGTTGCCTAATACTTCCGGCAGTTTTGCGCAGCGCTATCAGCGCTTATTGAAAATCGTCGCAGCCGCGAAGTTTTCACAACTGCATGTGCTGGAGCAAAAAAAATTGCGCTCCAACGCGCAATTGCAGGCGTGGCTGAACTCGGTTGTAGCGGCGGGCGGCGAGGGGCTGATGCTGCATTTGGCGTCAGCGAGGTATCAAACCGGGCGTCAGGATGTATTGTTGAAGCTCAAGCCGCTTTTGGATAGCGATGCGAAAGTTATTGGATATCGTGCCGGCAAAGGTAAATTTAGCGGCATGCTCGGTTCGCTTGAGCTCGAAACCGACTCGGGCATTCGCTTTCACTTAGGTGTGGGACTAAAGAATACGGATCGGCTGCATCCGCCACGAATTGGTGCGCGAGTGACTTTCACCTATCGCGGCTTAAGCAGAAACGGCGTGCCAAAATTCGCCAGTTTTTTCCGCGTTAGAACTGATCCTTAAGCTCAAGGGCCACGCAGTCTAAAACGCGATTGATACTCAGCCGGGGTAAGGCCGGCGATACGTTTGAACAATTTGCGAAAGCTTGCGGCGTCCTGGTAGCCACAGGCCTCGCACACTTCAACAAAGCTCAATTTCGTGGTTTCCAACAACGCCTTGGCACGGTCGACACGTAGTTGCTGCAGATAGCTTTGCGGGCTTTGTTGATAAATTGCTTGAAATTTTCGTAGCAGCGTTCTTGGGCTAATATTGAGCTTGTCTGCAAGTTTTTCTACGCTGACATCGGTATGCAAATGCTCATGTAAGTGTTGCAAAATGGCTTCCGA
>JAYTAO010000335.1:0-3858 GCA_043737435.1 Rhodanobacteraceae bacterium
ATTGCAGTTTTGGCGCAGCGTTCGGGTCCTCCGCGGCTAGAAACGCGCAGATGGCATTGCCAGCGTCGACCAATTCTGAGCGCAGCTCTACAGCCACTACTTCGTGCGTTGACCGGAATGTTCGCGTGGACAAATAATGATCCAGGGCAAAGCTCAGATAGCCTTTCCCGGCACCGAAATCCAGCACGCGCAAATCGGCTTTTTCTGAAAGCTGACTTTTTTCAAGTGCGTTGTGAAAAAGCTCCAAGAACTTATTGATCTGTTTGAATTTATTGGCCATGGCGGGCACCAAAATAACTGCGCCTGAGGGGCCGCGCTGGCTAACACCTAAGGGCAACAAAAAGGGTGTGTCCAAGGCAACAAGGTGCACTTTCGCGCGGTCGTGCGCTGCCGACGCGAAGTTGCGATCTGGGCGCGCCTGGCTAGGCAGGCGCGCGCGCAACAGCTGGCTATTGCCCTTGCGGCTAGTTATCAGCTGCAAATCCTCGGTTTCTGTTCGCAAATGCGCGTTGGCAAATTCCTGGGTAAGCCAGGTTTGTGCCAATTGCATAGCGGCTTCGGGAGTAAAATTTTTCGTGACGTCTTTAGTGACAAAGCGATACAGCACACAAACATGTGGCACATCTTTTAGCCGGATCGGGCGCAACATTATTGTTTCGGCACCGGAAGCAATTTCTGCGTTGAGGCCGGGAAACGCTTTGCTGAGCTTTAAGCTGCAAAAATGGCAAGCCGCTAAACTCGAACGCGCAGCGTTAATCAATGCCTCAATATGGCGTGCGCGGTCAGCATTCAAAGCTCAATCTCCAGCCGCACACAGCTCATCCCGCAATCATCATTTGTTCGAGCAAAATAGAGCCAGTGCGAACATTGCCGCGCAAATCGATGTCGTTTCCAACGGCTACGATTTGCGGGTACATGACTTTAAGATTGCCGGCAATGGTGATTTCCGAAACCGGGTAGGCAATAACGCCGTTTTCGATCCAAAAGCCTGCTGCGCCGCGGGAATAGTCGCCAGTAACGTTATTCACGCCTTGCCCCATCAATTCAGTCACTAACAGCCCGGTGTGCAATTTTTTCAGCATCGCCTCGAAATTGCCAGCGTTGGCTTTGACCACTAGATTATGCACACCGCCCGCATTGCCGGTGGAGCGTAGGCCTAATTTACGGGCGGAATAACTGCCAAGCAAATAGCGATTCAGCACGCCCGCGGTAACCAAACTGCTTTGTGTAGTAGCGACACCTTCATCATCAAAATTGGCCGAGCCACCTGCCCGCGCTAGATGCGGAAATTCCGCCATGTCAAACCAGTCCGGCAGAATTTTGCTATTCGCTGCATTCAACATAAAAGAGGCTTTACGATATTGCGCGCCACCGCCGACTGCATTCAATAAATGACCAATTAAACCGCGCGCTAATTCAGGTGCAAACAGCACCGGCGCGTTGCGCGTGCTCAAACGCTGCGGCTCAAGGCGTGCAACTGTGCGCCGTGCGGCTTCCAAGCCGATCGCTTCAGCGGCCATCAAATCACTCGCACAAAGCTTGCTGTCGTAATAGTAATCACGCTCCATCGCGTCTTCATCGCCCGCTAAAAGTGCCGCAGAAATCGAATGCCCGGTGGAAAAATCGCGCCCGATGAAACCGTGGCTATTGGCATAAATGCCATAACTCGATGACGAATTAACGCTGGCACCATCGCTATTACAAATGCGCTTGTCCAAGGATAAACCGGCCGCTTCACAGCTCAGTGCGATTTCTATCGCACGATCTGCGCTTAGCGGCGCGCCGTTTTCCATCCAAGGATGCCAGGCGTCCAGTTCGTGTAAGGTTTTTGCCATGAGATCTTTTTCACCCAGGCCCGAACACTCGTCTTCCTCGGTAAATCGCGCGATCGCAATCGCTTGTTCTAACGTTGCACTGATCGAGGATTCGGCTAAATCAGCGGTACTTGCCGAGCCTTTACGGCCACCAACATACACAGTCAGCGATAAGCCGCGATCGCGCGTGTGTTCCAAGGTTTCGACTTCAGCCATTCGGACGTTGACATTTAAGCCCGTGCTTACGTTGACATCCACTTCCGCTTGCGTGGCACCCAGCAATTTCGCGCGCTCCAACACTTTTTGCGCGATATCGGACAAGCGATCAAGTTCGGCGTGTGGCGGCGGCGTGGTATGTTGCAAGAAAGCAGATAGATGCGAGACTGGCATTGCGTGCGTCTTAAAAAAATTTAGCCGCCAAGTATGCGCCGATCACAATTGCAACGCCATTAATGCGCGTTCGCATCATAATCGCCCCTTAAATTGAAGTGACGCCACCATGCAAGCTGATCGCACCGATGAAACCTACGTTAGCAAAAGCGAATATAAGCGCGAGGCGCAAGAAATCCATCGCCTAGCGGAAGCGCTGGTGGACTTAAAGGCCAATGATTACGCCAAAGCACCACTTGACGAAGATATGCGTGCGCACGTCGATTTGGCGCGGCGCATCGATGCGCAAATCGCCCGAAAGCGGCAAATTTTGTTTGTGGCCAAGCAGTTACGCAAGCGCATTGACGATTTGGGGCCACTGTTTTTAGCCATTGATAAGCCAAAATCGGAGCAAAAGAAAGAAACGGCGCGCATGCACCGTTTAGAACGCTGGCGGGATCGCATGTTGGAAGAGGGAGATGAATGCCTCAGTGAATATCTGACTGAACATCCGCACGCGGATCGCCAAGCCCTGCGTAGCTTAGTGCGCAGCGCGTCGGCAGCAAAAGCGCGTAGTGACGAGGCGGCAGCAAATGATCGGCCGATTCCACGCAACGATGGCAGCTACTCCGCGCTTTACAAAATGCTGGGCGAAATTGAACGCGGTGTTGCGGTAGATGCAGACAACTAAGCAGAGCTGCTATTTGCTGGCTAGCCAAAAAAGTTCAAAACTATCAACGCTGCTTCACGTGCAAATAACACGCGCCGTGCCCGCAATTTGCCAGAATCGGGCCATGCTAAAACTAAAACCCTTAATTTTGGGCTGCTTGCTCATCCCAGTAGCCGCAGCGGCAGCGCCCGCTTTTACCAATGAAATTTTAGGCTTTGTGCCGGAGTTCCAATCCGTGCCTTTGCACCGGGGGTTATTACAGGATGCTACGCCCGCGGTTAACGATATGGCCATCGTCTCTGAAGTTGGCGCGGCAGCAGGGCAACAGCGATTAATCAAAACGTTGCTCACGCGCGCCCGTAGCCAACTGAATTCGCTTTACCATTTCGGTGGCACAAATCCAAAGCAAGGTTTCGATTGTTCCGGCTTTGTTGGCTGGATTTATCGTGACGTGCTGCGTACCGAGCTGCCACGGGTTGCCGATGCGATGTATAAAATTGATGCCCCACGAATATCAGCAACGAAATTGGTGCCGGGTGATCTCATGTTTTATCGCATCACCGGCGGTCGGGTTTCCCATGTGACAATGTATGTCGGTGGCCGAAGTTTCATCCACGCCACGCGCCCCGGCCAGCGCTTGCGCATCGAAAGTATGGACATGCCCTATTGGCGCCAGCGTTTTGCCGGTGCGAAACGGATTTTAGGCACGCCTTTGGTTAAGGCGCAGTATCAGGCGAATAATTAACGCCGAATTCGCCTTTCGCTGTACCTTAGGGCGCAAAAGTTTTGTTTTGTTTAGGCAAATGTGATCAACAATCCTTGTTGAAGCGATGCGCACATCAATATTCTGCCTAGATACTTGGTGCACACTGTGTCCCTCGATGCCAAAAAATGCCTGTGAGATGCGAAAATTTAGTTTTGCAATAGCTGCGACACTCGCGCTTTTTTCGATGCGCGCCGACGCGCAAGACGTGACGATTTACACGGATGGCCTGCTCAATAACT
>JAYTAO010000336.1:0-9430 GCA_043737435.1 Rhodanobacteraceae bacterium
TCAACGCGGGCGATGTCTTGTTAACCATAGACGATAGTGACGCGCAGTTAGCCCTTAGCGCCGCACGCCAGGATTTAGCACGCGCGGTGCGGGAAGTGCGCGCTTCTTATCTCGTGGTAGACGAAGTATCGGCACAAATGCAGGCCCGCAAAGTCGAGCGCGAGCGCGCCGTGGCGGATTTGGCACGGCGCGAGGGCATGGTTGCACTGGGTGCGGTTTCAGCGGAAGAGTTGGCGCATGCACGCGATCAACTGACGGGTGCAGATGCGGCAATTGCGGCCCTCAATGAGCGCGGCAATGCTCTGCGTGCGCAGGTTTCCGGAATTAAATTGAGCGAACACCCGACTGTTTTAAAAGCAGCGAATGCGTTACGCACGGCGGCACTGATGGCTTCCAGAACCGTAATTCGCGCACCCGTTTCTGGGGCGGTGGTGCGCAAACAAGTGCAGTTGGGCGCGCGCATCGCGCCCGGGCAAATGCTGCTGAATTTGGTGCCGCTACAAAGCGTGTTTGTGGAGGCCAATTTCAAAGAAGTGCAGCTCGGGCAAGTGGTTCCGGGGCAACCGGTCACGCTGCGAAGTGATTTTTATGGTGATAAAGTAATTTTCGACGGCGTGGTGGTCGGTCTATCGGCAGGCACTGGTGCGGCATTCGCGCTATTGCCTGCGCAAAATGCGAGCGGCAACTGGATTAAAGTGGTGCAACGCGTGCCCGTGCGAATCGCGCTGAACCCCGAGCAGCTTAAGCTTCATCCCCTGCGCGTGGGCTTGTCCATGCGCGCTGAGATTGATGTGCGCAAGGCGATTGGCGCCGCTCCAACATTTGCGCCCGCGACACTTGATCGCAGCACGCTTAAGCAGGCTGACGAATTAACTATCAGCGCCGAAATCGCGAAAATTATCCGCGAAAACCGAGCATAACAATGGCTGTTGCCACCGCCACCCGCAGTGCCACACAAGCACCGGTATCAGATGACGTCGGCTTGTTAACTCCCAGGCAGCTGCGCATAGCAGCGCCGGTAATCGCGCTCGCAACGTTCATGCAAGTATTGGACACCACGATTGCGAATGTGTCGCTACCGACCATTGCCGGGGATTTGGGCGCTAGCTCTTCGCAAGGCACGTGGGTGATTACCAGCTTTGCGGTCGCCAACGGTATTTGCGTGCCTTTGACGGGTTGGTTGGCCGGGCGCTTTGGCAGTGTGCGTACCTTTGTCGGCGCGTTGGTTTTATTTACCATCGCATCCTGGCTGTGCGGTATGGCGTGGAGCTTGGAGTCTTTAATCGCTTTTCGCGTGCTTCAGGGCGCCGTTTCTGGGCCGATGATTCCACTATCGCAATCACTATTGATGTATGTGTTCCCGCGTAGCAAATCTGGCACCGGCTTAGCAATTTGGTCGCTCACGACCCTGGTGGCACCGGTGTGCGGGCCATTGCTGGGTGGCTACATTAGCGATAACACTTCCTGGCGCTGGATTTTTCTATTAAACGTGCCGGTTGGTTTTTTAGCGGCGGCAGTGACTTGGGCGGTACTTAACGCAAAGGAAACACCAACGCTAAAATTACCAGTCGATTTAATCGGCATTGCGCTGCTGATTACATGGGTAGGAAGCTTACAGCTTATGCTAGATCGCGGGCGCGAACTTGACTGGTTTGCGAGCCCGGAAATCGTCGCACTTGCCATAATTGCGGCCTTTGGTTGCATCATATTCGTGATTTGGGAGTTGACCGAAAAGCACCCGATTGTCGATTTGACGCTGTTTCGCTCGCGCAATTTTGTTGTGGGATGTTTGGCGATCTGCTTTGGGTTTGGCATTTATTTCGCCAATGTCGTGATGCTGCCACTGTGGCTGCAAACCCAAGTCGGCTACACCGCAACCTGGGCCGGCCTAGTAAGCGCACCCACTGGAATACTTGCAATTGTACTGTCACCCATTGTCGGCAAAAACATAAATCGATGGGACCCCCGCAAAGTCGCAACGATCAGTTTTTTTGTCTTCGCCCTCGCCTGCTGGATGCGCGCCAGTTATACGCTGCAAGCCAGCGCGTTCACGTATGCGCTGCCGCAGTTAATTCAAGGCGTTGCCATGGCAACTTTCTTTGTGCCGCTGATTTCGCTGATTTATACTGACGTACCGCAAGCCCGCTACGCATCCGCCTCGGGCGTGGCAAATTTCCTACGCGCAACGACAGGAAGTTTTTTTGCCTCTTTAGCGACAACATTTTGGGATCGCCGAGCGGCGCTACATCAAACCGATTTAGTGGGCGCAATTGACCCAAACAACCCGATCATTGCGCAAGCGCTCAGCCCGCTAAGTCAGAGTGGGCTTGAACAAACTCAGCAAGCCGCATTGGTGCTGCGCAACGTCACGCAACAGGCTTATTTTTTATCCATATTAGATTTTTTCTATTTGTGCACCTTTGCTTTGCTTTGCTTGATCCCGCTAGTCTGGCTGGCAAAGCGTCCGAGGGTTCAAGCAGGGGTCGTACTCGCTGCAGCCGATTAAATCTTAAGCACGAGTCAAACGAAAAAACCGCACCGTTAACAGCACCGACGCCGCACTTAAGCCCAAGATAAAACCGTACCAAAGCCCGGTTGGGCCAAATTGGGTACCGAACGCCAGTTGATGTGCGAGCGGAAAACCTAAGCCCCAGTAGGAAATACTTGTCAAAATCATTGGCCATCGAGTGTCGTGCAAACCACGCAATGCGCCGTTGCTAATCGCTTGTACACCGTCTGGAAATTGAAAAATCGCGGCTAGAAACAGCAGCTTTGCCGCCACGATTGCCACTGCGGGCTCGTGCGGCAAATACAAATTGGCGATCGGCAAGGCAAATAAAAGCATAATGGAGGCAGAGATCGCCTGCGTCGCCAAACAAAGGCAAATTCCGGAAATTCCCGCTAGGCGCATGCCGGCAACATCACCACGACCGTGGGCAAAACCCGCCCGCACCGTAACGGCATTAGCCAAACCTAGTGGCATCATAAATGCAATCGAGGCGACATTAATTGCCACCGAATGCGCGGCCACCCAGTCTTTGCCAAAGCGGCTCATCAGCAATAGCACCGCGTAAAACAAGCCCGCTTCCATCAAAATTGTGACCGCGATCGGCACGCCTACTGACGCCAGCGCGCGTATATGTTTAAAGTCTGGACGCGAAAATCGCCGCAACACGCCATGACTCTTAAATTGCCGCCGAACATAAACCGTGATCACGACTGCGTTTACCCACATCACTATGGCTGTGGCAAGCCCTGCCCCCTGTGCTAATAAACGCGGCATGCCAAAATGGCCGTTGAGCAAGGTGTAGCAAAGCGGAATCAGCAACAATAACCCCGCCACACTGAAATACAAGCCAGGTTTAGTGCGCCCCATGCCCTCGCAAAATTTCTGCAAGCAGATGTACCAAGTCAGTGCCGGGGCACCCCATAAAATGCCCTTCAAAAACGCCGTTGCACCCGGTATCAGCGTCGCGTCCACCTTCATCGCACGCATTAACTGCGGCGCGAGCGGCGCCAGAATTAACACCATAATCAACACACATACGCCTAAATACAGTGCTTGGGTGAGCGTGTCGGCCAGTTGATCTTCCCGCATTTTGCCACGCAATCTCGAGACTGCGGGCGATACCGCCATCATCGTGCCGATAATCCAAAGCAACGCGCTGCCCCATACCGCCGAGCCAATCGCGACTTCGGCCAAAATCTGCGAAGAAATACGCCCGGCTAAGATCGTGTCAACCAAATTCATACCCACAATAGCGAGCTGGCCCAAAATTACTGGCCACGCTAAATGCGCAGTCTTTTTAATTTCTGAGCCCAAAGTACGCGCAGGCTCTGCGTCTTCAGGATCGATATTTGGATCGATCTGGGGGTCGAGTTCACTCTCAGCTAATACAGTCATCACACGCCTCGGCAACCGCACACAGCGGTGAAGCGGCAGCAGATACTAGCTGATCAACAGCGCCAACATATCGCCCCACTTATAACTCCAGCTCATGCGTTTTCCCATCCTTCACCCAGTTAAAAGCAACTCGTTGTCCACTCTCATCTAGCAGGCAGACCAAGCTGTATTGAGCAAAGGATTTTCGTAAGCTTCCGAGTACTTCCGTCTAGCAAGCCAGAGCAGGTTTCTCAGAACATAAACTTTTTTGTTATGGGCAACGAAATGTCGAAGCGTAAATGATCGGGTATTTTACCGGCACAACGCGACACTAGACTGAGCATTGAGGCGCCGGAATGGATGCTCTGGCTCTGTATCGGGGTTGATTGGCAGCGTTTGAGCGCCACGAATGTGCCAAGGTGCTGTGATGATGCTGCCGTGATGATGAGAGCGCAAAAAGCTTATTTAGTTAGTTAACTACTCAATTAAACTGCAGCCAAGCAAACCTCTGCAAGGCATGCAGAATTCAGTTTACAGGCCCAGGTGGAACAATAAGCGGCCATCACCAAAGTACAAGAATGCCGGTGATTTTTAAAATGCGAGAATTAAAGAAAATGAGAATTTTTTTGAACAAAGCTGGAATTAATAAATCATCAGTTCGTAGCGTCTAGTATCCCGCTGAATTTTTTGACTTTCGCACAGGGACAGCAGCCTTGAACTTGGAATTAATATGCCTAGCTTGATCTTCGTCGCGCTCAGTGCCGGATTGCTCAGTGCTACGCCAGCCAGCGAAAGCAGCAGCGGCAACGCGGCACGCACTTACCTAGTTAGTTTTACCGAACCTGCACTTTTGGAGGCAAACGCCCATGCTTTAAAGGCTGGTGCGCAGAGTAAATCCGCCAGCGTCATGAAAGCCACTAACAGCCAAAATGCACATTTAGCACAGGCGGCGCAGGCTTTAAATATTCAGCTTAATCCGAGCCTGCGACTGATCTGGACCAATAATGCAGTCGCGCTGACGCTGACGCCCAAAGCCGCCGAAGCTTTGGCAACTCAGCCCGGCATTGCTAGCGTCGAACTCGAAGCCACGCGCACCGTGCAAACCGATACCGGCCCTGCATTTATAGGCGCGCAGGCGCTTTGGGCCGCAACTGCCGGGCAAAGCGGAAATCGTGGTGCGGGCGTGGTGGTTGGCATTATTGATTCCGGCATCAATACCGGTCATCCAAGTTTTGCCGCGACCGCCAGTGATGGCTACCAACACATCAATCCGCGCGCGCAGCGTTTTGGCTTGTGCAACAGCACTGCGGCAGCGCGTTGCTCAAATAAACTAATCGGGCTCTACGATTTTACCGATGAGGGCACGAAAGACGGCAGTGATTTGGACGGCCACGGCACCCATGTCGCGGCCACCGCGATTGGCAATCCCTTTGCTGGCCGCATCACCGCGCCTACGATTTCCTCACCAGTACCGATCAGTGGCGTTGCGCCGCGTGCCAACGTGATTGCTTATAAGGCATGCAAAAAAACTACCGATGGGCCGACCTCATGTCCGTTAGCGGCTTTGCTTGCCGCCATTGAACAGGCCGCCACCGATGGCGTACAGGTCGTCAATTACTCGATCGGTGGAGACACCCAGGATCCGTTCAATGCGCTAAATTCCGCTACCGATGCCCGCGCTATGTTTAACGCGCGCGCCGCAGGCGTGGTGTTTTCGGTATCTGCGGGTAATTCCGGCCCCGCACCCGGATCGGTGCTTTCTCCAGCGAACGCGCCCTGGGTATTGGCCGTCGCCAACATCACTCATACCCGGGCGCTGCTCAATACGCTAGGCAGCTTAAGCGCCAGCAACCCACCACCGAAACTAGCTTTTGACGGCGTTGGCATAACCGCCGGCGTGAGGGATCGGCTGATCGTATTAGGTGAATCTTTTGGCAACCGACTTTGCAGTCAAGGAGCTAGCCTAGACAGTTCGCCCATGGGCGAATCAAACCCATTTCCGTCCGGCACATTTAACGGCCAAATTGTGGTTTGCGAGCGCGGCACGCAGGCGCGGATTGCGAAAAGTTATAATGTGCGTGCTGCAGGTGCTGGTGGCATGATTTTGATCAATACCGCGCTTGAAGGTGAAAGCATCTTCGCTGATGCGCATTATCTGCCAAGCGTACACCTAGGCCAAATCGATGGCGCACTTGTGCGCAATTGGATATTGAGTTCGACCAGTGCGCGCGGCAGCATCAGCGGTCTTGTCACCGCAGCTAGGCCAGGGGACTTATTGAATAGCTCCTCCTCACGCGGACCTGTAGCTGCGGGTGTGATGAAACCCGATATCGCCGCACCGGGAACCGATATTTTGGCTGCTGATTTAAGCAGCGGCATTCAATCCCTCAGCGGGACATCCATGGCGGCTCCGCACGTGGCCGGGGCTTTAGCCTTGCTGCGTGCGTTACATCCAAATTGGGGCGTGGATGAAATTGAAAGCGCCGTGCGCACCAGCGCATTACCGGGCGTCGTTCGGGAAGCGGGCAGCACGACTGCGGCAAGCCCAGCGCAAGCTGGCGCGGGCCGGCTGCAAGCCAATGTGGCGGAGCAGGCGCGTCTGTATCTGCCACTAAGCAACGCAGAATTACGCTTAGGCGCAGGCAACCCGAGCACGCTGAACTTACCCTCAATGCTGTCCAACAGCTGCAGGAGCCGCTGCACTTTTACGCGCACCGTCAAAGCCAGCAGCGATATGCCGGGGCGCAGCAGCTGGAGCGCGGCGCTGAACTTGGCCGCACCCGGCTTAGCCATGACAATGCGCCCAGCTCAGTTTTCTATCGGCGCAGGCGAGAGCCAAGTCTTGAATTTTGATATCGATGTCAGCAATCCGTTGTTTGCCGGGCAGGAATTGAGCGGCACTGTAGAACTGGTTGCAGCCGGGTTTTCTAGTTTGCGGATGCCGCTGAGTGTACGGGCGGATCCGGGCAGCGTGCCGGATGAGCTGAGTTTCAATGCCATCAGTGAGCGCGGTCAAATCAACACGCAATTAAACGGGTTGATTGCGCTGCCGCGCCCTAGCGCTCAACTATCCGAATTTGCCAAAGTAACCACGGAGTCGGCAAATATATTGGGTAATACCAGCACGCCGTTTAAAGAAAATACCAGTGGCACGCTCCTGCGGCTCATCACCATCAATGATGCCGGCGGGCAGTTATGGGCGAGCGCCGGCAGCGCCAGCGGTCGCGATTTGGATTTGTACCTGGGCCGCGACGCCAATAATGACGGGCTTGCTTCCAGCAACGAATTGCTGTGCCGCAAAGACAGCAGCGCCAGCGCGGAAAGCTGCCGAATCGACGTCACAACCGCAGGTCGATATTGGCTGTTGCTGCAAATTGCCAGCACAAGTCCGTTAACCAGCTCGTCGGTATCGTTGGAATACGCAGCGATTGCCGCCACGACTATGCCCAGCACACGCGCCAATTTTGCCGCCTTACCTGGAAAAACGCCGCAGGCCGTCGCGTTCCCACTGACGCTCGCCTACGATCTGGGTGGTAGCGTTCCTGGCGAAGCCTACATTGCGACTTTAGCGCTGCGTGCGGATCGCGCGGCCGCGAAGCCGTTCAGCACTATTTTGGTGCGGTTAATTCGCGCACCAGGCCCGGAAACGCCGTTGGTTCTGCAGAATCAACGTACGGAAAACGTCGTTGTTTCATCGGAAGGTAATCGCCGTAAAATCGGGTTTAGCGTGCCGGCTGGCGCTAGCAGCGTAGGTATTTCAATAATTAGCGCCAGCACCGGCCCGAGTGATCTTAAGGCCGAGATCGTGCGGGCCGCAGCGAACGAGGCCATGCTCGAAGGTGTATCGGGTACAGCACCCGCTTTGAGCATAGCCACCTTCTCCAACGGCGCGGCTAATATCACGCTGAGTGGCAACGAGCTGACACCTGGGCGCTACTATTTGCGATTAAGCAATAGCCGGATGATTCCCGGAACAGCCTCTCCGTCTTTGCAAGCGACGTTAAAACTCAACATCACCACCAGCGGTAACGCGCCCATCTTGACGCCTGAGCTTTACTACAACCCGGCGCGCAGTGGCCACGGTTTGATTGTTACGCGCGCCGGCGCAGATGCGCAATTTCTTTGGTACACCTATGACTACACCGGCCAACCGACTTGGTATTTGTTTTTGCCCACAGGCTATTACGGCAACAATCCAGGCGTTTTTGCCGGGTCACTATTGCGTTCCACCTGGGACGGCAGCAAAGGCAGCGGCGGACAAGTGGTGGGGCATGCCAGCATCACCCGCACCGGCGCCAATGAATTCGTGTTTGACTTTAGTGTGCTGGGCGAAAGCGGCAGTGAGCGAATGCAGTTGTTAGGCGCTAGCGGCTGTATCAGCGGTAACGATGTCAGCACAGCGACTGATTTTACTGGGCTTTGGTATCAACCCAGCACTGCTGGCTGGGGCGCGAGCGTACATATTGCTCCGGGTCTAGAGTTCGTACCGTTTTTTATTTATGACGAACTAGGCCAGCCGCGCTGGGTGTTGGGCACCAATAACGCCCCCACAATTGCCAATAGCACCCCGGCGACGAATTCGCTCAGTCAATTATTTGGCTTCTGCCCGACCTGCAGCTATACCGGCGTCACCCAACGGCCGGCCGGCAGCTACTCGCTTAAAATGGACGCATTTCCACGCTTGACTGCCGAAATCACCGGCTCGATCACGCTCAACGCCCTCTTACAGGCGCCGCTGGTTGGCAGCTTTACTCAAAGCGGCGATTTCGCGCTGCTGACAGGGAAAAAATCATGCGGGCAGTAGCGCGCGTTACCCAGGCTGTGATCGGCGTAATAAGCTGTGGCTGCATTTGTCTAGGCGGCACTCAAGCCGATACCCGGCGACCGATGGATCTTGACGCCAACATCGCTGCCGTCAAACAAGCTTTCACCCGCCTAGCGCAGCAAAAAACCTACCAAATTGAAACTAAAGGCATCAGTGGCGGTGTCAAGATCGACAGCCATATCCAAGCTCAATTCCCAGATCACTTTCACATTCTCAATCGAGGCCCGAACGCATCGGAATTCATACTGACACCCGAGGGCAGCTTCGCTAAAACCGACGCCGATTCGCCTTGGCGTACGGTACCGATGTCGTATCTGAGCATTGCGGAAAGCATGGGAGCTAAAGCCAATGAAAAGCTGCTGAAAAGCATGCGCCAAGTGATTTTCATGGGCGCCGCGAATTGTCCTGGCGGTGGTGCAAATACTCCAGCCAAGCAGTATCAGTTCGAAACGGACAGCAGCGAAGCGAAAGCGTCAATTCGCACTACCATCACCGTATCAAATGGCTCTGGCCTGCCTTGCCATATTCGCGCTCAGCAACCCGATGCGGGCATCGACACAACCGCGAGTTATGACTACGCCAGCAAATTTATTATTCGGGCGCCCCAATAGCAGGTTCAAGGCCAGAGTTGAAGAAAGGCAAAAAATTTAATCCGAAGTTATTGCTACGCTCTTCAGTGGTACGCGAATCAGAAAATTGGCCCCCGCTCCTGGCGCTGTTTT
>JAYTAO010000337.1:0-9422 GCA_043737435.1 Rhodanobacteraceae bacterium
TAGCACTCGCTAAAAAGCAGATCAAACGCGCGCATGAGCGTAATCGCGTCAAGCGCTTGCTGCGGGAGTGTTTTCGCAGCAACACTCAGCGACTGAATGGGCTTGAGCTAATTGCAATGGCGAAAACAGCTGCGCAGAAATCGTCCAACTCCGCGCTGAGTGCAGAGATTGAGCGGCTGATGTCAAGGGCAGTTGATTTCTTCTCCAATGCACCAAAAACTGAAGCCGGCGCGTATGTGCCAGCCATCGCGCTTTAACACCACAGCCCCATAGAAAACAGTGAGCTATGAATAACACTCGACTTTTGTTCGCATTCGCCACTGCTGCGTTGGCTTATATGTTGTTAACGCAGTGGCAGTCAGCGCATGCGCCACCACCCCCTGTCGAGGCGGCACAAACTCAGGCTACAAATAAAGCCGCTGTTACTCCTGCCACGTCTGGCGAGCTTCCGGGCCAAAACTCTGCAGCGGCAGTTTCAGCACTGCCGGACGCGGGCGCGCAAGTTGCACCGAACTTGGACGCTAGCGCGCCCAATTTGCAAGACCCGCAATTGGCGGAAGTCGCAAGCGTTAAAGTCGAAACGGATGTGTTTGAGCTGACTATTGATTTAGTCGGTGCTGATATCAGCACCGCCAAATTAAAGACTTACACGGTCTCGTTAACTGACAAAACACCGGTCGCTTTGGTAGAACGCAACGATTTGCATTGGATCAAAACGCAAAGCGGGCTGATTGCGCAGACCGGCGTAGCGCCCAATCACCTCGCTACTTATCAGGCTCCGGTAGGCGCAGCACTATCGCTACAGCCCGACCAAAAAGTGCTTGAAGTGCCATTCACTTGGATTGACGCGAGCGGTGTGAGCGTACGCAAAATCTATCGCTTAGAGCGTGGAAGCTTTGCTATTGGCGTGCGCTATGAAGTTAGCAATGGCTCCGCTGCGCCGTTAACCTTATTTCCCTACCGTCAACTTCAACAAGGGGAACCGGCAAAACCAGAAAGTACATTTTTCGCTAGTCCCGCCGGCCTCGCTTATGTCGGTAGCGCGATTTACAGCCCGGATGAGCGCTTTAAAAAATTGCCTTCCGGCAAATTTGCTGATGAACCGCTCAAGAAAACCTTCAGTGGCGGCTGGATGGCATTACTGCAACATCATTTTTTTGTCAGCTGGATCCCTGAGAAAACCGAGAGCAATGAGTACACAACTACCGTACTTCCCGCGTCCGCATCCTCAGCGGTTGCTTACCTGACCCGTCAAACTGCGGCGCCACAGACAGTTGCCGCTGGTGCTGCCTCAATTTTCCCGTCTACACTTTATATTGGTCCCAAGCTGCAAAACACACTTAATGCCTTGGCACCGGGCCTCGCGAAAGTCGTGGACTATGGCTATGTCACGTTTCTTTCAGAGCCATTATTTAAAGTCTTAAATTGGTTGCACAGCGTCGTAGGAAATTGGGGTTGGGCGATCATTTTGGTAGTGCTGTTCCTGAAAACGATTTTCTTTAAATTATCCGAAGCGCAGTATCGATCAGGTGCAAAAATGAAAGCGATTGCGCCGAAAATTGCTGAGCTAAAAAAACGTTTTCCCGACGACAATCAAAAATTTGGCATGGCGCAGATGGAGCTTTTTAAGAAAGAAAAGGTCAATCCACTGGCGGGCTGTTTTCCGATCCTGATCCAAATTCCCGTGTTTTTCGGGCTGTATTGGGTGCTTGCAGAATCGGTAGAAATGCGGCAAGCGCCATTTCTGTTTTGGATTAAAGATTTGACAGCGTCCGACCCGTTTTTCGTGTTGCCCGTTTTAAATGGTTTGACCATGTTTTTAACAAGCAAAATGACGCCGATGACGGGTATGGATCCAATGCAGCAAAAAATTATGACCTATATGCCACTGATGTTTGCGGTCATGATGGCGTTTTTCCCAGCGGGCTTGGTGTTGTACTGGACTTTCAACGGTGTGCTGGGCTTGGCGCAGCAGTATTACATCACCCGCAAAATCGAGACTGAATCGGCCGCGTTAAAAGTCGCGCGCTGAGAATTTCGGCCGTGTTATGAGCGATACCATCGCCGCTATTGCTACGGCCGCAGGCCCAGGTGGTGTCGGCATTATTCGTATCAGCGGCGCAAACGCGCGTGCGATGGCGGCGGCATTTTTTACCAAGCCGCTGCGCGATCGGTATGCGCATTTTGCCAAGTTTCTTGATGCGGACGGCATTGAAATTGATCACGGCTTGCTGTTGTATTTCCAAGCACCCCATTCGTTCACGGGCGAAGATGTAATCGAGCTGCAGGCGCATGGTTCGCCAGTGGCGCTGGCAATGCTGTTA
Organism: Rhodanobacteraceae bacterium; assembly: GCA_043737435.1. Taxonomy (GTDB): domain Bacteria; phylum Pseudomonadota; class Gammaproteobacteria; order Xanthomonadales; family SZUA-5; genus JANNYA01. The sequence goes on from JAYTAO010000337.1 coordinate 2,325, forward strand.
CGGCGGTGCTTCCAGCTTGGCGCACGGCATGCGCGCGCTGGCGAATTTACCGAGCGCGCATTTCTCAACCAAAAATTGGATTTAGCGCAGGCGGAAGCGGTGGCTGATTTAATTTCGGCACAAAGCGAGGCAGCAGCTACTGCCGCCGTGCGCTCACTTGAAGGCGAGTTCTCCCGTCAAGTCGAAAAAATATTAGCCGAACTGATTGAGTTGCGTACCTACGTAGAAGCGCTGATCGATTTTCCTGAAGAGGACATAAGCTTTTCTCATGATCGACAGGTCATCGCGCGCCATTTGCGTTTGAGCATATTATTAGAAACCTTACTAACTCAAGCCAAGCGTGGACAGCGGCTGCGTGACGGCTTATACGTAGTGATTATCGGGCCACCGAACGCGGGAAAATCGTCCCTGCTTAACGCATTGGCGCAGAGTGACCGTGCGATTGTCACTGCGATCGCGGGCACAACGCGCGATGTCTTGCGTGAGCAAATTACCTTGAACGGCGTGCCGGTAACACTGGTTGATACCGCCGGCCTGCGCATTAGCCCGGATCTCATAGAAGCGGAAGGGATTCGGCGCGCGCGACTAGAAATCGCACGCGCCGATCTCGCAATCGTTTTGCTGGGCGCAGATCAATACGAGTTCAACTTTGAGGATTTACAAACAAATCTACCGCTGACACTTAAGCGTATCTGCGTGCTCAATAAGGCAGATCTGTTGCAAAGCAGCGTAGCGGAGGACAAGCTTTTAATTTCCACGCTCACTGGCAGCGGACTGTCCGAGCTTTGCAATAAAATTTTGGCGATTACGGGGTCCGAGTCAGCGAACGAAGGCAGTATCGGTACTTTCAGCGCGCGCTTGCGTCACGTACAAGCGCTGGAAATGGTGCAAATACAACTGGATAATGCGCAGAAGTGGCTGACCGCCGAACAGGGTGAACTGGCCGCTGAGGAGCTGCGCTTAGCGCAAATTTCCTTATGTGAAATAACTGGGGTATTTAGTGCCGATGATTTGTTGGGCAAGATTTTTTCATCGTTTTGCATCGGCAAATAGACAGTCAAATGATTTCATTGCCGTGCGCTAAGCTTAAGTTTTTACTTTCGCCATTGCTGGCACTTTTCCCCTCCAGATTTCAACTTCCGCCGCTTCATGCGGAGCGGGTAATTTATCCGGGCTCAATAACCGTTACCCTAGCCGTTTGGCGAAATGTTGCGGCGTAGTGTTCTCCGGATCGATGGTGTCCGAGCCGCCACTGATAGAAAAAAGTCCAGATTTTGGCCGCGAAAGCCGCAAGCTAACTCAGCCTGAAATATCACTCGATTAATTGGTTGAGGAAATTTGAAAAATAGGAGAAACCTCATCCTCAAAAATGGCGGACTAGCGCGCCTACCAAAATACTTACAAGTTCGCCATTCCTTCTGGGCTACCACCGGGACCGACGCGCAGTAATTTTAAGGTGTTGGTGCCGCCTAGTTTGCCGGTGTGATCGCCCGTGGTCATCACCACGCGATCACCCACATTCAAGCGCCCTTGCGCAAATAGCGCTTCCACCGCCAAACGCACAGCGTTGTTAGGATCCGTACCTTGCGGGTCAAACGCGACTGGGTAAACATCTCGATACAGCATCATGCGGCGGCGCGAATCGGCTTGCCTACACATGGCATAAATTGGAATCGAGGAGCGATAGCGCGACAGCCACTGCGCGGTTGCACCGGACTCGGTCAGCGCAATAATTGCGCGCACGCCGATGCGATTGGCCAGCAGCATCGCCGACATCGCAATCGCTTGGTCGGCGCGGTCGATGCGCTGCGCATCTAGCGAATATTCGCGGGAATCGATTTTGTTGCGTTCGGCGGCTAAACAAATATCGCGCATCGCCAACACGGCCTTTTCCGGGTGTTTGCCGCCTGCGGTTTCCTGGCTAAGCATCACCGCGTCCGAGCCATCCAGCACCGCATTCGCCACATCCAACACTTCGGCGCGCGTTGGAATCGGCGAATCCACCATCGATTGCAGCATTTGCGTCGCCGTAATGACGACTTTGTTGCGCGCCAAGGTTTCTCGAATAATGCGCTTTTGCAAGCCGGGCAATTCGGCGTAAGAAATCTCCACACCTAAATCACCGCGCGCGACCAGAATGGCCTCGGAGGCATCGATTATTTCTGCCAAATTTTCAATCGCTTCGGCGCGCTCGATTTTTGCCACCAACGCCGCACTGGAACCCGCCGCACGCAGCAAAGCGCGCGCCTCGTTCATGTCGGCGGCCGTCTTGGGGAAGCTCACCGCCAAGAAATCAGCGCCCATGCGGGCGGTCAGCTCAATATCGCTGCGATCTTTATCTGACAGCGCCGCCACGCTCAAGCCCCCGCCTAACCGGTTAATACCTTTTCGATCACTCAGGGTGCCATCGGTGAGCAGCACACAAATGACGTCAGTGTCAGCGACTTCAACGACTTTCATAGCAACTAGGCCGTCATCAAGCAGCAGCGTGTCGCCGGCTTTAACGTCCAAACATAATTCCAGATAGCTCACACCCACCCGCGTCGCGTCGCCCGGCAGCGCATCTTTGCGGCATTCCAAAACAAATTTTTGCCCGGTTTCCAACGCGACAGGACCGTTCGCGAAGGTGCGAATGCGTATTTTTGGACCTTGCAAATCCGCCAAAACGGCGACTTCAATGCGCAATTTTAGCGCCATTTCACGCACTTCTTCGGCACGCCGAAGGTGATCCTCCGCCACGCCGTGCGATAAATTCAAGCGCGCCACATTAACGCCCGCTTCCAGCAGTTTTTGCAGTACGCCCGGCTTGTCTGTGGCGGGGCCCAAGGTGGCAATTATTTTGGTGCGGCGGTGTGAACTCATGGCGACTCCGTTCGATTTGAGTCGTCGATATTAAACTGAGCTGTGATCGTTATCTGTTTAATTTAAAGCACGCACTGCTTTTGCAAAAAAACTTAAGCTTCGGGGTGTAGTGCGACGATACACACGACCCAACGTTTAATTAACTCACGCGCGCGCCGACCAGTTATTGTTTCAGTCTTTGCTGCGTTTCGACAAACTCTTGGGCGTTGGCGCGACACTATTAACAACTTGAATTGCGCTGGAAGCAAAAGCATTGTTATTGCGATTAACCTCATTTTCGCTAGGCTGCGAGAAAGCCGCCGCTTGCACGCGAAATTTAGATCCCAAAATCGGTGCGCTTGCGTTGCTCAATGTTCTAGTCACGTTAAACGTTAATGCAGTGCCCGTTGGCAATGTTGCACCTGTCTGAAAAATATAGCCGGTGCCACTGGCTTGGCTGCAGCTAGCAGAGCTTTCCGCAGTGCAGTTCCAACTACCGTTCAATAATCCAGGATTGGGGCTTCCTACGACGGGCTTGCGGAAAAAGTCACGCATTTGCACGTTATTTGCGGTGCCGGTACCGATATTTTGCACGCGAATTGTATAGAGCACTGCGTCGCCTGCGCGTGCACTGGCGGGTGTGCTGATCGTGGTAACCAAATCTGTGCCCACTACCGTCTCTAAGCCATTTGCAAAAATGAGATCAACACCTTCCGGCGCTAGCAGTGTGGATGCGGCAGCTTGAATCACCGGCAAAACCCCACCCGGAAATACCGAACATTTTAAAGTTGCTTGCGTTGCCACATTTAAAACTCGCTTGTTTGCATCGGCAGGATCGATGATCAGCCTAGAGCCACCGACTTCATCGTTTAGCGGCAGCGCGCCACGAAAACCGCGACCGTCCCCGCCATCGACGAACAATTGATTCGAATCAACCAGTCGTAAGCGCACATTAGAATCTGACTGCACGGTATTGAAGTCTGCGCACAGCACTGGATCCGCGACGCGCAGCTGCATCACGCGGCGATTTGATTGACCAAGTATGTCACCAGCAAAATAGGCGATCGAAAGATCATTGGCGCTCGAACCCGCATTGGGTTGAACGGCGACGCTTGAGGAATTGTTGATGCTTAGTCGCACCGCGTGCGTTTGTGCATGCGCTGTGGTGCTCAAAAAAAGCGCAAAAATCCAGCCACTGATTAGGGCGGTAAAACGAAACATCTGAGTAACGTGCATTTTTTTGCCTGTGTTTTATCCGGAACCTAACCAGATTGAGGAAGTCCCACTCGGGCAAGATAACTTAGTTGCATTGACCTAGCCAGGGGCATTTGAGACTCACCGCGCAGCCCAGTGACTCGCTGGCCGCGAATGATCGCTTTGCAGATACTTCTGAAATCAGCGACACTGGCGAATACTTCATTCAGAAGTAACAGCAAATACTTCTATGAAAACTTATTTAAAGCTTGTTCTGTCGATTCTACCATCGGCCTTAGCGGTTGGTGCAGTGTCGGCACAAACCTGGACTGTCAACGGTGTAACTCAGCCGACGCCACTCACACCCAGCGCAAGTGAAAGCGCACTTGCGGTCGACCCCGCCAATGGCAGTGTCAGCGTTAAAACTGATGGCATTGGGCCATCGATATCTATCAGCGCCAACCCTAAATCGACAATCGTCAATGGTGTGACAACGATCCTCTGGGCGGCATCGGGATTCGGAAATAGTTTGAGCTGCGTTCGAGTCGCAAGTCCATTCCTGAGCGGATGGAATGGAACTGCGACGGCCTCCGGTTCGATGTCCCTGACGATGCCCAGCAATGCGCAAGCGGTAACTCTTACATTGAGATGTACAGGTGACAATGGCAACGCCGAAAATTTTACGACGGTCAATGTGATTGGTTCTAGCGGCATTGAGCTCAGTGTCAGCCCTAGCTGCGTACCACCGATGGGTGGCAATCACACGATTTCTTGGAGCAGCATCGGATTTGTTCGTTGCAGCGCGCCTGGAATCGCCTGCGCTGGTAGCACGTGGTTACAAAACGATTTCCTAACTACCGCAGGTTCGCTTCCAGTAGCGACGTGTGCGAACGCCCCTGCGCTAGGCAACTACCCGATCACTTTGACCTGCACCAACGCCCAGGGACAGAGTCAGACGCAAAGCACGCAATTAACCATTAGTGATAATTGTCCAACCGTCGTACCCAATGGCGCCGTTTGGAGCGTCAATGGTTCTGTGCAGCCCACGCAACTAACCACGAGCGTGGTCGAAAGTGCGGTAGTCGTTGACCCGCTAAGCGCTGGCGCAGGCATTAAAGTGACGGGACCTCGGCCGTCTGTAGCGCTAGTTGCTACCAACACGGTTCCCGGTAGTACGTCGGCCGTAGTCAGTTGGTCTGCGTCAAACTTTACCGGCAATTTAAATTGCAACCGCACCAGTAGTTTCCCGGTAAGTGGCTGGAGTGGGCCGTCATCGCTTGCCTCGGGTTCCGTTAGCGTATTGATGCCAAGTACGCCCCAAACAGTGACGTTGACGCTCAATTGCGATGCCGAAAACGGCTCTGCAGCTAATTCCACCAGTGTCATTGTGACGCCACCGGATCCATGCGCATCTAGACCACCAGCGGTCTTCGGTTCACCGCGAACCTTGGTTGCCCGTTCGTTTTCCTCAATCTGGAACACGAACTTTCCCGGATTATTTAACACCGCGTACGGTGCGGGCGTGCCAGGAATTGCGGGTGGCACCGTCATTGCGTACTCATTCGTGGCGCCCTTTAACAACACCATTGAGGGCTACCTTTTGGCAAGCTACAGCCCAGAATCCGGGGGGCGGGGTAGCTTGGCGGCAGGTTTTTCGGAGTGCCCGGGTGAGATCAATGCATTGACGCCTACTTGTGACGCCGGTCTGGGCAAAATCCGCAACGAATGGACTACGGCAGGCCGGGCCGGAGCCTGCAATCTAGTGCCGGGTCGCACTTACTATTACAACTTATCCATTGAAAATTCCTGTGTTTTTGGGCCAGATCCTGGCACACCGGGCGGAGTTTGTTCTTTTCGATTGGAATCGAAACGCTATTTTTAGGCACGCACAAGAGCTTTCACGGCAGCTGCATGCCCCTACTTGGGCGCTTAAGTTTGTCATGAAAGCTGTCTAGTTCTAGACTGAAGCGTTTCCCGCCTGAGCAACAAAGCGCTGCAAAGTTGGCTTTGGCTTTGCCTGCATCGGCGCTATCCTCCACGCCCACCAACTAGTTCAACGAGCGCCCGTGCATCCGGTTATTTTTACAAAAAACTTCGCTGAGCGCTTTCGCGGCTATTTGCCGGTCGTCGTGGATTTTGAAACGGGCGGCTTTGACTGCGCGCGCGATGCCGTGCTTGAGATCGCAGCGGTGCCGGTGGGCTTTGATAAACAGGGTTTATTGACGCCGGGTGCGGCGGTAAGTACGCATGTCTCGCCTTTTCCTGGTGCAAATATTGACCCGCAGAGCCTAGAAATCACCGGGATCGACGTCGATAACCCGCTGCGCGGTGCCTTGGAAGAACGCGAGGCGCTGGAACACATCTTCAAGCCGATCCGGGTGGCCATGAAGGCGACGGGTTGCAAACGCGCGATTTTAGTCGGCCATAACGCGCATTTTGATTTAGGGTTCCTCAACGCCGCGATTCGACGCACGGGTAACAAACGCAGCCCATTTCACCCGTTCAGCGTGTTTGACACCGTGACTTTGGCCGGCTTGTGTTACGGCCAAACGGTGCTGGCCAAGTCCATGGGTGCGGCGGGTTTGGCGTGGAATCAGGCGCATGCGCACTCAGCGCTTTATGACGCCCAGCGCACGGCGGAACTTTTTTGCTTAACCGTGAATCGCTTACGCGGCTATACGCCGCTGGATGTTGTGGCGCCGATACTCGGCGCGTTATTTGAGTCCGCTGAAGAGCTGGCGGATGCAGCGATTGAAGCGGACGTCAGTAGCAATGAGGCGAGCTAATGCCGATTTATGAGTATCAAGCCCTGGAAGCATGCGCCGCCACACCGGCATGTTCTGGGCAATTGGAAGTATTTGCGCGCATGAGCGATGCGGATTTAACGCATTGCCCGACGTGTGGCGTGGCAATTCAACGCGTGCTTTCGGCCTCCGCGATGGCGGTGTCAAGCGCGCATTTGCTAAAGGAAAAAAACGTCGCAAAAGGCGGCTTTACGCAATATCGCAAAGCCGGTGGCGGCTTGTACGAGAAAACTGCGGGCAAGGGCCCAAGATTCATTTC
>JAYTAO010000338.1:0-3827 GCA_043737435.1 Rhodanobacteraceae bacterium
ATCATTTCAAAAGATGAACTAATTAGCTTAATCTGGCCAAGTTTTGCGCGTTGATGAGGCTGGCCTGTCGTATCACATTTCGCTGTTGCGTAAAAACCCTCGGCGAGCATGAAACTGAAGTAGGCGTACCTGCATTGAAACGTTGCGGAAACACGGTTACCGTTTTGTCGCATCGGTCAAAAAGCGCAAGGTAGCAAATCATGAAGCGCGTGTTTGCAGCGCGCTCCATCTTGCCCACGCGGCTCGCTGAGAAACGCCCGCAAAGTGATACGTGCTCGACCGGTGTTAACACTACAAATAGTCCGACTGCATTGCATACCGTTGCTTTTCCCAGTCGACGCGATATTAGTTTTTTGCCCAGCTAACGCCCTGATCGCCATCAGTTTTTGTCGGTGCAAGGTGCGGGCGGCATGGGTGAAGTCTAACTAGCCCGTGATGTTCGGCTGGATCGCAAAGTTGCGCCGTTTTGTACGCGAAGCGAAAGCAGCCTGTGCGTTGAATCATCCTCATATCGCGACGATTCACGAAGTCGGTTTAGTGGGTGGCATTCACTACATTGCCACCGGGCACATTGGAGGAAAAACTCTGAGTGCACAGATGTTGGGACGCCGGATTGCTGCGAGCGACGCAAACATGACGCTTGGGACGCAGTCTGATGATTTAAGTGCGCGGCTCCGATTATTTTTCGAAAAAGAAGTCAAGTTGTTCAAAATTCGCGTGATCGAAATAGCCGCCTGGGTAATGCTAGCCACGTTTGACAGCTCGGCGCGTGCGATTCGCGCCGCCTCTGCCATTCGCTCTGCCGCGCTTCGATTGAATATTTGAGTTAAGTGTCGGCCGGCATGCCGACGAGTGTGTCGTCATTGGCGCAGCTCTAGGAGGAGCAACAGTCGAAATTGCCAAACAGGTTGCGGCAAAGTCAAATCCGGGCGAGAAGGTGGTTTCTAGCACCGTAAAGGATTTAGTTGCTGATTCCGGAATTCAATTCATTGAACACGATTCACATACTTCGAGTGGCAGTCTAGCCGGTTGGCGCTTGTTTGCAGTTGTGTGCAGTGGCTCAAACTGATGGTGCTGCACCGTTGCCTGCGGTAACAGCACGATGCACGAGCTGCGCCGTGTTGGCGGCGGCAAGTTCCGGTTGCGGGTGAATGCACTGGCGCTGGTTGCAGCCACTATGCTGCGCTGGGCGATCTTAAGTCCGATTTAACGCTGCGATATTCCCCCATACTAGCTAACACGTCTTCTAGGCCCGGCAAGTGATAGATCCAGCAACCGTTAGCAGCTTCGGTCAAGTGATAACCAAAAGTGCGCATGGCCGCATCAATACGAAAAGGCGATTGCGGGCCTGCGATGTGGGGATGGTAGTCGATGCTGACAAAGTCCGAAGCTTGACCGCCGAAAAACGCTCGACCACCGTCCACGATTGCCTCTTCGAAACCCTCACAATCCATTTTTACCAGTCGCATCTTGGGCCACTGGCAGGCGGAAGCCAAGGCATCTAAAGTATTTACAGCAATCGACTCCGCTTGCGCAAACCGAGTCTTGCGCACCAAACTTGCCGCGCCTGAGTTGATGTCTGATGGTAAATGCAGCACGGCGCTACCCGCCTCACTTCCAAGCGCTAAACTATGCAACTCAATTGTCAAGTGATTGAGCGAGGCGTTTCGCTCAATCACGGTTTTCAGCGCGCTTTGCGGCTCTATAGCAATAACTTTGCTACCCGTCAGGGAACTAGCCAAGATGCTAAAGTATCCCTCATTGGCGCCGATATCAAGTACTAAGTCACTCCGGTTGAGCAAACACCGAAACAAATCGCTTAATTTCGGCTCATATGTACCCGTGGACATAATTTCATGACCAAAGTGCGAAATGGGGTCAACAGAAAAAAGCAAACCGTCGTGAGATTTAACATTCTCTCGCTTTGTACCAAGTACACGTTTCAAAAAGCTCCCTAGAGCTGCAGGACGAACATGTCTAAGCCACTGCAAGTTTTTCATTGTTGGTTGCCTTTTGTTAGATGCTTATACCCATCAGAATTATCCCACAATTCCTGCTCAAGCAGAAAGGTTGATTCTGTTGTTCGGAAACATCGTTTAACTTTTTGAATAATTCAAGTTTATTGTTTGCATTTTTTAGCGCAATCGTCCGACAGTAATCCAATTGTCAAATTGCAGTCTTTTCACTTTGGCAGGTCACCTTCACGCGAAACTATGTCGCCCACGACGGTTAAGGCGTCAAAAAGTCTGCATCTGTTTGCCTTGACAAAAAAGTCAACAGGAAAGCTGTTCTTAGCGACCTTCACCAACTAGGTGAACCTCAAAATATCCAACTTCATAAACGTATTTATAGCATTAACGAAGTTAGTAAGCGGTCAGCTGCTGTTTTTAGCATGATGTCAAATTAGGTGCCGGTAAGGCTGTCTTAAATTTTTCCGATTTGCGAATCAGGAGAAATCAAGCGCGAATGTCTACACTCGCGGCATGAAAAATCTCTCAATCGCAATTGCAGGCTGTGGTACTGCCGGGCTTGCTGCAGCCATTTATCTAGCGCGCTCAGGTCATCGGGTGCATCTTTTTGAGCGATCCGCTGAGTTAAAACCCTTGGGCGCGGGTTTGCTGCTGCAACCTACCGGGCTCGGCGTGTTGCGCGAGCTGGGTTTGTTTGATCTAGCTCAGTCATGTGGCCAACGTGTAGACCAACTTTACGGGCAAACTCCCGCCGGGCGTCGGGTCATGGATATGCGTTATCGTGATCTTGACAGTGCTTGTTTTGGACTGGGCATTCAACGGGGCGCACTCTTCCAAACTTTATTAAGTGCATTGCCAAAAGAAGTTGTTACACGGCTTTCGACAACCTTGACCAGCGTTAATAACCTAACAGGCACCTTGACCGAGGCCTCCGGCGAACGGTTTGGGCCGTATGATCTGGTGGTCATCGCCGATGGCGCACATTCCGCGTTACGCAGTAGTTTCGCGCATGTTTGTAGCCGAGATCGTGCCTATCCGTGGGGCGCGGTATGGTGTTTGGTAAAAGACAAAAACGGGCAATTCGATCAGGTATTGAGCCAGCGTTATCGCACCGCCAAAGCAATGTGTGGACTTTTGCCGGTGGGACATTTGCCAAATGAAACACGTAGCGCGGATAAACTCTGTGTCTATTGGAGCCTGCCCACCAATAAGTTTGCCGACTGGGAGTTTCATGGGCTCGGCAATTGGCGCTCGCACGTGCACGAGCTTTGGCCTGAAGCCGCCGATTTATTGACACAAATTCAGCACCCGGAACAAACCGCCAAAGCCACCTATCGCGACGTCGTACATAAGAGTTGGTTTGACGGGCGCGCGGTGTTATTGGGTGATTCGGCGCACGCCATGAGTCCGCAATTGGGGCAGGGCGCCAATATGGCCCTATTAGATGCACGAGCGCTTTGTCAGACGCTTGACACACATAATGACGTTGCTTCGGCGCTAGAATCTTATGACCAAATAAGGCGAAAACATGTAGGCATATACCAGTTTGTAAGTCGCTGGTTGACGCCGTTATTTCAATCCGATAGCGCGACTGCATGGTTGCTACGCGATTGGTGTATGTACCCAGTGGGCCAAGTTCCCGGGATTAAGGGCCAGACGTTAAAGGTTCTGGCGGGAGTCCAGAAGGGCCTATTTGGTCGATTGGATTTATAAGGATACGGTGGAAGAGCTGACTGTAGATTTGGCTGGCCGTTCAAAACCTGAACAAACTCAAATCCAAGGCAACTAATTTTCTTGACGGGCAGAAAAACTGATGTAGAGTAGCTGGCTCACCTGACGGGAAACACTCTCCGCGAG
>JAYTAO010000339.1:0-3825 GCA_043737435.1 Rhodanobacteraceae bacterium
CGTGGCGATCAAGCGCCACGTGATAGCGCCGGGATTACGCGCTTATCCTGAATATTTTCGCGGCGTGATTTTGACTGACCCAAAAGCTGTGTTGCACAATGCCGATTTAATGCCGCCTACGTTTGATGTGCCCATTGCCGCAACCTGGCATGAAACGGAGGACGCGCTCACCGAGAAATTGCGGCTTGTCCCGCAAGATCGTGAGTATCGCGGCGATCAGGCACTCATTTGGGCCGCAAGTGAACTGCCGTTGGATGGTTACGTGCAAGAAAACCGTCAAGCTGAGCTGTTAAACCACGCGCCGGTTGTGCTGCGGAATTATGAATCTAGTCTTGACGTCCGGTCACTTGAGCCAACAACTCGTTATTTCTCGACCTATCTGCTGCAAGAATATTTTATTCCGGTGGCGGCTTTTTTTGATTTCCACCAAGCGCTTTGCAAAATAATCAAGCGCTATGCGGTCAATCTTTTGAACATCTCAATCCGCCACGCGCCTAAGGATATGCAAAGCACCTTAAATTGGGCGCGTAACGAGGTATTTTCATTTGTTCTTTATTACAAGCAGCGTAGCAATGCTGCGGCGGATCAATACGCGCAACGCTGGACCCGCGCACTGATTGATGCGGCACTCGATCTAGGCGGGACTTACTATCTGCCTTATCGTTTGCATGCCAGCCTAGATCAGTTCGAGCGCGCCTATCCAGGGGTGCATCAGTTCCGCGCGATCAAAGCGCGAATTGACCCGGGCGGGCGCTTTGGCAACACGCTATGGGATCGCTATCTTTAAATGCGATGTAGCCAATAACGAGACGCGAACTAACCTCAAAACAACGTAATTCCCCCATCTAACGCATCTTCACAAACTTTAAGCCACAATCGTACCCGTTTTCCTTTCGTTCTCGATAATTCATGGCTTTAGAGTCGATCACCATCCGCGGCGCGCGTACGCACAATTTAAAAAACATCGACGTGATCTTGCCGCGTGACAAGCTGATCGTGATTACCGGGCTTTCCGGTTCGGGCAAAAGCTCATTGGCATTCGATACGATTTATGCCGAGGGCCAGCGCCGCTATGTCGAATCTTTGTCGGCTTACGCGCGCCAGTTCTTGTCGATGATGGAAAAACCAGATGTCGATTCCATTGAAGGATTGAGCCCGGCAATTTCAATTGAGCAGAAATCGACCTCGCATAATCCGCGCTCCACGGTGGGCACAATCACCGAAATTTACGACTATTTGCGCTTGCTGTTTGCCCGCGTCGGCACACCGCGATGCCCGGATCACGGGGTCGCGTTGGCTTCGCAAACGGTGCAGCAGATGGTGGATCACGCGCTGGCGTTAAATAGCGATAAGCGTTACATGATGCTGGCCCCGGTGGTTAAAGAGCGCAAAGGCGAGCACGCGCAGGTGTTCGAACAACTGCGCGCGTCGGGCTATGTGCGGGCACGCGTGAATGGCGTGGTGATTGACTTGGAGGCGACACCGAAACTGGCGCTGCGCAGCAAGCACACGATCGAGGCGGTGATTGATCGCTTTAAACCCAAGCCCGATCTCAAACAGCGGCTGGCGGAAAGTTTTGAGACGGCGCTTAAACTGGGCGATGGCTTAGTCAAGCTGGTGGATATGGATGATGCGGCGGCGCCGGAAACGCTGTTTTCCAGCAAATTTTCCTGCCCGGTGTGTGATTACTCATTGACCGAAATGGAGCCGCGTTTATTCTCATTCAACTCGCCCATGGGCGCATGCCCTAGCTGCGATGGCTTGGGCGTAACGCAGTTTTTCGATGCGGCGCGCATTGTCACTGCGCCCGGTTCCAGCCTTGCCGGTGGCGCGATTCGCGGCTGGGATAAGCGCAACGCGTATTATTTTGCCTTGATCCGAGCGCTGGCGAAGCACCTAAAATTTAGCGTCGACACGCCCTTTAATGAGCTAACCGAAACGCAGCGGCAAGCGGTTTTGCACGGCACCGGCAAACAAGATATTGAAGTCGATTACGTCAGCGAAAACACCGGCGCGATCACGCGGCGGCTTATGAAGTTCGAAGGCATCGTGCACAATTTCGAGCGGCGCTACAAAGACACCGAATCAAACCTGATTCGTGATGATTTGCAGCGCTTTATCAGCGAACGCCCGTGCCCGGAATGCAGCGGCGCGCGGCTCAATCGGCAGGCGCGCAATGTCTATGTTGGCGATAAAAACCTAGCCGAGATCAGCGCAATTTCGATCAGTGATTGCCTAGCGTTTTTCGATGAATTAACGCTGCCGGGTTGGAAAGGTGAGATTGCGGCAAAAATTCTGAAAGAAATTCGTGCGCGGTTGCGGTTTTTGGTCGATGTTGGCTTGGATTATTTGATGTTGGAACGCACGGCGGGCACTCTGTCGGGCGGTGAATCGCAGCGCATACGCTTGGCCAGCCAGATTGGCGCGGGCTTGGTAGGCGTGATGTATGTGCTGGACGAACCGTCAATCGGCCTGCATCAGCGCGACAATGATCGTTTGTTAAAATCCTTAATTCGACTGCGGGATTTGGGCAATACCGTTATTGTGGTTGAGCACGATGAAGACGCGATTCGCGCCGCCGATTACGTGTTGGATATCGGCCCGGGTGCAGGTGTACACGGCGGCCAGATCGTCGCGCAAGGCACGCCTGCGGAGATTTTGCTGGCGGAAAATTCGCTGACTGCAGATTATTTATCCGGTAGACGCGGCATTGAAGTACCAAAATTGCGGCGCAAGGCCACCGATGGCGCTTGGCTTAAACTGAAGGGTGCGACCGGCAATAATTTGAAAAATGTCGATTTAGCGATCCCGGTGGGCGTTTTCACCTGCGTTACCGGCGTTTCCGGCTCCGGGAAAAGTACGTTAATTAACGATACCCTGATGGCGCTTGCCAGCCGCAATTTGAATGGCTCCAGTGATCGCCCAGCCGCGCACCAATCCTGCGAAGGCATGGAGCTATTCGATAAAGTCGTCAGTATTGATCAAGGCCCGATTGGACGCACGCCACGTTCGAACCCAGCCACTTACACCGGTTTATTTACCCCGATTCGCGATTTGTTTTGCGCGGTGCCAGAGGCCAGATCACGCGGCTATGAAGCTGGGCGTTTTAGCTTTAACGTTAAAGGCGGGCGCTGCGAAGCCTGCCAGGGCGATGGCTTAATCAAAGTCGAGATGCACTTTTTGCCGGACGTTTACGTGCCCTGCGATGTCTGTCGTGGCAAACGCTACAACCGCGAAACGCTAGAGATTACCTACAAAGGCAAAAATATCTCGGAGGTGTTGGGCATGACCGTGGAAGATGCCTACAAACTATTTGAGCCGGTGCCATTTTTGGCGCGCAAGCTAAAAACACTGCTGGATGTGGGCTTGAGCTACATCACGCTCGGGCAAAGTGCGACTACGATCTCCGGCGGCGAAGCGCAGCGCGTGAAGTTAGCCACCGAACTATCTAAGCGGGATACTGGGCGTACGCTGTACATCCTAGATGAACCCACGACGGGTTTGCATTTTCACGATATCGAGCAACTGCTGCAGGTGCTGCACGAATTGACCGAACGCGGCAACACGGTGGTGGTAATCGAGCATAATTTAGACGTGATTAAAACCGCTGATTGGATCGTCGACATGGGCCCAGAAGGCGGCTTTCGCGGCGGCTACGTGATTGCCACCGGCACGCCGGAGCAGGTTGCAAAAAATCCAGCCAGCTACACCGGGCAATATTTGAGCCGGGTTTTGGGGGTGAAGAAAGCGGCAAAGCCAAGCGTGGTTGCCAAGAAGATTTCGAAGCGGGCGGTTGCTAAGCCTGCCCGTTAAACTGCGCAACGT
>JAYTAO010000340.1:0-9355 GCA_043737435.1 Rhodanobacteraceae bacterium
GTAATTCCGGCATTGTTGATGAGAATGTCGATTTGACCCAACTCTTTTTCAACCTGGCGCACCATCGCCTCGGATTGGTCAAGATGGGCAACATCACCCTGCGCAATCGCAAAATCAAAACCAAGCGCTTTTTGCTGCGCTTGCCATTCTTGCGCTCGCGCCAAATCGCGATAGTTAGTCGCTACTTTGTGGCCTAATTGCGCCATTTTTTGGCAAAGCGCGGTGCCAATGCCGCCGGTTCCGCCGGTAACCAGTGCTACTTTTTGATTGCTCATAAAACTCTCCCTCGGTGAATTCAAAATAGTTAAATCGAAATCAGGCGGCGCTGCGCTCGTATCACTTAACCTGCACATTCCGCTGGGCGAGTGTAACGACAGCCTACGGCCTATGGGTATCCAGATTGGGCCAAAACTCTAAAACTATGACAACAAGTCCCTCGTGCCGACGCGAAATATTCCTACCCGCGAAGCTAGACCAAATTATTTTTACATGGCGTTGCGACGTTTTCCTTCGCTCGTGTGTCTATAGAACGACAACGGAATTTCACGCCATGCATTCACATTTTCAAACTGACACTGCTGAACTTGACATCGCGCGCTTGAGGCGCCGTGAGGATGCGACACAGGCCGTCATGTTTCGGCAATTTGAAAAAGCGGTGTACACGCTGTGTGTGCGGATGCTGGGCAACGCGGCTCTAGCCGAAGATGTAATGCAAGATAGTTTTATCCAAGCTTTCGGCAACATCGAGAGTTTTCGTGGTGGCGCACCATTTGGCCTCTGGCTGCGCGCGATTGTGGTGAATCGCTGCCTGCGTGAAATACGCGATGCGCGCGGCAATGTGTCGTTTAATGAAGATGTTGAAACTGAGTTATATCAGGCTGAGCACTTTCGGCCAATGGATGTGCTGGCTGACACGATCGATTTGGAATGCGCGCTTGCGCAGTTGAACAATCACACCCGAGCGGTGTTGTGGCTTTATCACGTCGAAGGCTATCAACACAGTGAGATTGCCAAGCTATTTGGACAATCAGTCAGTTTTTCTAAATCACAACTGGCGCGCGGCCTGAACCAGATGCGCGGCCTGTTGACGCAAGCAGCAGCAATTTTGAGCAAAGCATCATGAATAAATTTGACACGGAAAATAATGCTCCCGCCATCGCTGGGTATGCAAAAAATGTTTTCTTACAGCAGGCGTTATCTGCCCTACCCACTTTGGCGCCAAGCCAAGATCGTTTGGAAAATGTGTTGCGCGAATTGGCAGCAAAGCGCGAATTGGCAGATACCCAGTCAGCAAAATTACCGCCAAGACGCCCGTTACGAAATTACCAGACGCACCTGCGCATCGCATTGGCAGCGAGTTTTATGATCGGCGTGACTGCCCTGTTTTTTCGGCCATCACAGCCGTCCGAAATAAATGTGCTAGATGCCGCGCCCAATAATTTGCCAGCGACGACAAAAAACCTTGATGCCAAGACAGAAATTGCGCAGCTGATTGTCGTCTCGCAGCAGTTAGAAGCGGGCCTACGTGAGTTGGGTGAAAGCAGCGCTAGCTTCAGCCAACTTTATGGGCGCAAGCAGGCGGAACTGAGTTTGGCAACGCTAGACACGGAATTGGCCGAAGTTGCAGCAAGTAATTCCGCGCTAGCAATCCAGCAACAGCGCGCGCTCTGGCGCCAGCGCGTGGCCGTGTTAAGTGCGGTGGAAAATGGCAGCTACCGCCAAGCGCTATTTGTTATCGACTAAACCTTGTGGCTTCGCGTTTCGTGAAAAACGGATATGCGAGGTCGAAACGTAGTTTTTACAGAAAAAAGGAAAGCTCATGATTAAGCAACTTTTAGGGCGCGCACTACTCCCTGCCATGATCGCGCTTGCGTTTACCGCGCCCGTTAACGCGGCTGCGACGACTCTTGCAATTAGCGCACAACGGGATTCAAAAGCAATACACGCGGAAATGCAACAACTCGGTGTACGCATGGCAGCACTGGCGAAAGAACTACACGCGCAGGGTGATAGCAGTGTCTTTAGCTTCAATATTTCGCCCGATGGCATGCAAAGCAATGCCGCAACCTTCATGCATCAAATGCCTGAAGGTGCCGCCTTAGGCCTTGTTTTAAGCGCCCGCGATTCTGGGGTTTTTATCAGCGCCGTCACACCAGGATCAGGTGCTGAGCTTGCCGGGTTGCGCTCGGGCGATCAAATTGTGTCATTACGGGGTATAGCTTTGTTAGCAATCAGCAGCGTCGAATCGGCACGGGCAAGTATCGGCACGCTCAAAGCGGGTGACGCCGTAGCCGTTGGCGTCAAACGCGGCGGCCAAGCATTGACGCTCACCGCCAAAGCCACACAGCAGCCGCGTGTGCTTATGTTCGGCACCCACGACGCAAAAATGGCCGAATTGCGAGCATTGGCACAGTTCAAAAACACACCCGAACTACACGCTGCACTGCAACGGTTAGAGCAAGAAAATACGGATATGGATGGCCACGAGGACGATGGCGCACATCGGCGAATCAAGATTATTCGCAACGATGCCCATGGCGCTTTGCAAAGTTCAGATCTGGATTTGGCCAAAATTAGTCCTGATCTCGGCAATTATTTTGGTACCACAACCGGGGTGTTGGCGTTAGCAGTTGAAGGCTATGCGCCCCTGTTAGCGGGCGACGTCATTTTACAAGTTAGCGATGTTAAGACCGCCACCCCAGGAGATGTTTTTGCGCAATTTGGCGCAGCTCAGGGCAAAACCGTAACAGTTGCGGTAATGCGCCAGAAAGCAACCCGCAGCTTAAGTGTGCTGGTGCCGGAGGGGGCAATGCCGCCCGTACCGCCTAATCCGCCCATTCCGCCCGCACCACCCAAGCCTCCTAAAGCACCGCCACCACCACCCGCTCCGACGCCGCCTGCACCACCCGCGCCGCCCGCGCCGCCAGCACTGCAAAATTTGCTTGCATTCATTTAGCTGCTGGCAGTCCGGCGAAGCTGCTGCCAACCTCGCCCGTTCGCAGCTTGACCATTTATTTTATGTGTTGATCGTCACCAACTTAGTTAGTCGCGTTACACTGTGCTACCACATCCGCACAGGAGCGTCAGATGAGCAAGCCCATAGCGACTTTCTGTCCAAAAATTGATGCGCCGTGCGCGCAACTGCCGACCTTTGAGCGCGGCCAAAAACGCGCTTTCTGCGATCTGTGCGGCAAGCACGTCCATAATTTGTCTGCCATGACACTGCGCGAGCATGACCAGCTTTTCGCTTCCAAAGTTAACCCCTGCATTCGTTATGCACGACTGATTCCTACGGCAGTGCTGCTTTTAGCGGGGTCGGGCTGGATACATGCGCAAGAAACATCTGAGCAAGAAGAGGTCTTTGATCAAATCATCGTCACGGGCGGCATGCGTGTCGCCCCAAGCTTAGAACCGATGTTTTTGCAAAGCGAACTCGATAGCGAGGCGGCATTAGATGACACAAGCAACGGTGATTCCAATGAAAAAAATTGAAGCTAGACTTTGTCCGCGCGTTGACAGTCCGTGCAGCACGCCGCCAGATTTCGCGCGCGGTCAAGTGAGTGCATTTTGCAGTGGCTGCCAGAAAACGGTTTACAACCTTTCTGCCATGACTGCGCCTGAGCAAGCAAGGCTTTTAACGGCTACGGAGCCGCTTTGTGTGCGCTATCGTAACCTTTTGCCTGCGGCCGCTTTTGCGATGGCGATTTCATCTGCAGCCAATAGCGCAGAGTCAACACCAGCGCCGCCGCCGGAGAATAAAGCATTGCCAGACGTAGTCATGTTGACTGTTGGCGGCGCTGGCAGAAGCCTTGAGCCCATGTTTTTACAGAGCGAATTGGACCAATCGCTTGATGATTTAGCTGCGCCAGAGTTAGACAATGGAGTCGAAAAGTGAATAAGAAAATTGCTCTGGGTATATTTGCTCTGGTTGCTTGCGCTTACGCCGCTTCATCGCCTCCCGCTGCCAACGAGCCGACCTTAAATCAAATTCAAGCGGCATTTAATGCACAATCGCGCTGCGAATTAGCCGACCCAGCAGGGTTATTGGCCGAGTTCCCGCTCGCGCTGCTATCGGATACGCAAAATAAAGCGATGCACGCCGACGCAGTGCAACTGACAAAGCTAGCCGCCGCCGGCGACATAGCTTTAACCGACTATCTACTCGCGCGTCGGCTGCGTATCCGTGGTCAATTTGACTTGTCTGATGTCTTTGCGATTGCTTGCCGAGCGTATACAAGCAAAGCGCAATTCCAGGCATGGACGCAGCTTAAGCCTTCCGATGCGCTGGTCATTGCTGATTTTGCGTGGGTTCCATTACTGAGTCGAGAGCAAGAATATCTCGGGCCCGGATTGGTATTCGTACGGGAAAATAATCAGTGGCGCTATCTGCATTTTGAGTTCGATGCCTTTGGCAGCTCAGCTAGCACTGCCGCGCTCCTGCAAAGTATGCGCAAGGCTGCGGCCTACAGCAGCGACGACGACGCGGCTTTCGTGGCAGCGTGCCCAATGCCTAAAGCGCCGCAACCGCAGCTGAACTTTGACCTAGCAAAAGCTTATGAGCGCGACATTTCAGAAGAAATTTACCGGGGCCGGGACTGGGATCAGAAAAACGCTCTGGGCGCACTGCAGCGCGCCGCTGTTCGACGCCATGCCGAAGGCAAGCAAGTCGCGCCCTCTGCAGTGGCGCAGTTGCTGTTCGCCGAGGTATTGATTCGGAGTTTAGAGTTTGATTCGGCACCGCCACCCGAGTCGGCCCAATGGTTATCCAGAGTCATTCGTGCGCAGCAATTTTTCGACCAGGCGCATGCCCGTGGCGCCAATTTGGCGCGCTTTTTGCCACTGATTCCGTGGTTGGCGGAGGTGAATTTGAAGGGAATCGGCGCGCATCCCATCGACATTGCCAAAGCGCAACAGCTCTACAAAATTGCGGCCAATAGCGGCGATGAAGACGCCACATGGACCTATGCGCGTTTCAAAACCACCGGCTTTGCTGACACACCGGTCGATTGCGCAGGTGCGCTGGAGATGTTGAAGAAAAATACGAATGCGTATTCTGAGGAAAAATTTGCATTTGAAAACGCATTGCTAATCACCCAATGTGCGGACGCAAACTTTCGGGAGAAAAACAAAGCGCTAGTCCCGACGCTACTAAAAAAAGTTGATGCAAAATATTTTGACGCAGATGATCGCTCCGAATTTGAGGCGTTACAGGCTTTTGTTCACTGTAAATCCAGCGAAATTGCCGGGGCTTGTGTCGCGCCCCAGCCAAAATTCCAACAGGGAACAACGCAAGCACGGCTAATCCAAGCCAAACTTGCCGGGCAAAATTCAGTGCCATCGCAACGCTACCCTGGCCGTTTACCGAAGCCGCCCGAGCCGGAGCTATTACGCTGTGACTAGACTGATGCTAGATTTTCCCGGCACGGTGATAGGGGTGATTGCTCAAAATACTGTGCGCGCGAAACAGCTGTTCGGCTAACACAATGCGCACCAGTGCATGCGGTAATGTCATCGGCCCTAGACTAATTTTAAGCTGTGCTGCGGCCAAACATGCCGGTGCAAGCCCGTCTGGCCCGCCGATTAAAAACGTCAAGTCAGTGCCCAGTTCACGCCATTGGGAAAGCTGGTTTGCCAACGCTTCACTACTGAACGTGCGGCCGTCGCCATCCAGCGCTATAACGTAGGCGGATTTTGCAACAGCCGCCAACATGCGCGTACCTTCATCGGCCAACGCACGCTTTAGATCAGCATTTTTACCGCGTGCGCCCAGTGCCAGATCGATACACTTGAGCGGCAAAACGTGTTTTAGCCGAGCCGCATAATCTGCAAAGCCCGCATCCACCCAGGTGGGTAGTTTTTCGCAAATCGCAATAATCGTTGCACGCATATCTCAGTAATCCAAAGCTTGAGCGCAACGCAGAATAGCTATTCGCTTACGCCGTCACCCGCCGTGCTCCACATTCGTTCAAGTGCATAGAACTCGCGGGTTTTCGGCAACATCACGTGCACCACGACGTCGGCTAAATCCACAAGTACCCACTCGGCTTCTTTTTCACCTTCCACACCAATGGGTGGCATCTTGATGTCACGCGCTGCTTTGGCGACTGAATCAGCCAGCGATTTAACGTGCCGGGTCGAAGTACCACTAGCGAACACTAAATCATCGGTAATCGAGGTGCGATTGCGCACATCTATCACAACCACGTCTTTCGCCTTCATATCGTCAAGCGCTTTCAACACCGTCTCAAGCAATATATTAGCCACTGCCTTTGCCCGTGCCGGCAGGCCGGTTGCGGAGGGCTTGTTTCCGGTGCTCAAGGCCTTCGAAGCAGACTTTTTAGCAACTGCTTTTTTAGCTACTGCTTTTTTAGCGACTGCTTTTTTAGCTACAGCTTTTTTAGCTACAGCTTTCTTAGCAACTGCTTTTTTTGCAATCGCGTTGTTAGCAACAAATGTTTTAGCTAACGGCGTTTCAACCGCTGCTGCAGCGGTTCTTTTCACGAGCGCAGTTTTTGCAACTGCTTTTTTAATCGGCGTTGCCGGCGCTTTTATGCCTTTTAACGTGACCTTAACAGCTTCGGTAATTGCGCTTGGCGCTTTTTTAGTCGTAACCGCTGGGCCGGTATTTTTGACGACTGCAGTTGTTTGGTCAGGAATTTTGGCAATTATTTTAACCGGGATTTTGGCAACCTTCGCTTTTTTAACTGCAGTTGCTTTAGTTTTAATCGTTTTTTCGTTCAAGGGTATTTCCAGGTGATTTTTGAAGTTTAGATTTGCGCAAGTATAAACTTGGTGCCCCAATAAAAATGCTTCTTCCTAGCTTTTCGCCTCATAGCGAAGGAAATCGCTCAGCAAAAGCGACTCTACAATCTCATCGTGGGGCACTAGCAAGTATCGCCAAGGTTTTCCACCGACAATTGCTGAGTGATTGAACGCGTGTTTGCACCAGCGGCTAGCGGCGGCGGCTTTGGCTTGCACCACGGGCGTGCTGATATCAATTCGCCCCTTGATTTCGATCATCAGAATCATTGAATCTAGTTCGGCAATTAAATCGGGAATGTATTCCGATTGCTCGGTACCTAGTTTGTAGTAAATCTGGAACTGACCCTTGGCAGGCTTGAACCTAGAAACAGCAGTTGGACGGACAAAAGAATGCATTTTTTTTTCGTTCCAGCAAGGCGTAAGGACGCCGCATGCTCATTGCCTGCAAGGACGAAACAACGAAGCCGGGGCGTCAAAAAAGTGTGCAATTTTGTTCTTAGCGGCCTTCACCCACAAGGTGAACTTCGGAATATCTAAATTATTCAACATATTCATAGCTTTATCGGAGTTAGTTCGCGGTCAACTGCGGTTTTTAGGTTGATGCCACTGCTTGCGCAAATTCGCTGGTACGATGATCAGAATGCGCCGTCGGCGTTCCGCCCAGCGCTGTGAGATAACCAGTCCGGCTTCAATGGTCTTACCAAGCCCGACCTCGTCAGCCAAAATCACACCACGCGAAAGTGGATTTCCGCAAGCGAACAATGCCGCATCAACTTGGTGCGGGTTGAGGTCCACCTGCGAGTCCACCAGCGTGGAAGCCAACGACTCCACGGTGTCGCCTGCAGCGCGCCGCGATAAAAGCCACGCGTAATACTGACTTTGATGTGTTGTCAAAAGCGGCTGCGTTTTCAATGGAAATCCCTCTGTTGTATTTCGAACCGCTGGCATTCTTTCTGGCACGCTGATCATGCCGGTTTGCGGATCAATTCACTTTTAGAAAGTAGGAAACGCCTATGTCCGCCGAACGCAGCACGCGAGCAGGAATAACGCTGACACACAAAAATCCCAAAAACGCATGACTCAAAATCAGCGGCATTAAAAGTCGATGCTTGGCGTAATGCCCACACCAAAAAACTGCGCCCGCAAAGCACAACAGCATCAACATAAAATTCGGCGTATGCAACAGCGCAAACAGCAAAGCCGAAAGCAAAATAACTGTTCTTCGTGCCAGCGCTGCGCGCCGCAAATTCGCCCAAACTAGCGTTTGCAACAACCATTGTTGACCGGCGGCAAATGCCAAATATTTAAGCGCAATGAGCAGCCCAAAGTGCTGCGGTTGGAATCCTACGCGCGCAGGCAGCGCAGCGAACCCAACGACAAGCACTAGCGCGGCGGCGACGGTTGGGATCGCACAACTAGCCCATGCCGCCTTGTTTCCGGCATCAAAGCTTAGGCGCCCAATTCGCGGCGGCATATTGATCCAGCGATATCCAATCGCGAAAAGCAGGCCAAAAATGAGCCCACACCACTGAGGTGCAAACGCCGCGCGACGATCAACCGGCCAGTTTAGATTGCCCCAAAGCATCAAGATGATTGGCAAAAATAACGCAGGCACCAACCACGCACGTGCGCGCGCTCGATGCTTGGGCGCATCGCTGGCAAACTCAAGCGCTATCAACGCAAGGGCAAAAATTAGGCTCGCGGCGCTGACCCACAATTGCACGACGGGCGTAAACCACGGCCCGCGGTAGCTCGTGGCCGCGAAATTTGGGCCTGAACGCGCCGCTTCAAACGCTTGCAGCAACCCCTCCGGACGTAGGCTTGCCAAGGCGGAACTGGACATTTTCTGGCTTGCCTTAAACGCGACTGTAGTTAAAATAAAAGACGATTCATGTGCGTCGCTGCCATACAAGCGCAAGTGTGTTAACGGTGGCAACTCCGCCCAACGGGCCGTGACCACGCGCGCTGGTTCACGCTTGAAATTCAAAGTATCCAGATCGATAAGCTGGCGTGGATCGCCGCCGATCTCTGCAATCCAACCCGCATCAGCCAAGCCTGCGTGGACTGCAAGCGAAAACTTAGGCAGCGCGCTACCCGATTGCGCGCGCACGTCCAAGATCATGGCATCCACCTGCTTTGGCACCAACCGCGCGCCTGCCAAATTGAGACGCAAATCAAACGCGGTGTCCAGCGGCTGCACGTGCAAACCGTCGGGCTCGGCCGTTGTGCTGGCGCCAAAGCCGTCCTGCCCGATCAGCAGCCACCGAGCATCGCCGCGCGCGCTTGCGGTAAAATCGAAGCTCAACGGATGCATACCTGCGTTGAGCCACCGCTCGCTTTGCGCAGACTGCAGCCCCAGCCACGCATACGTGCGCTCCAAACTAATGGTCCAAATCGCGATCAAACAGATGGCAAAAGCTGCATAGCGCTTAAGCATCCACGCCCTTTAGCCGATACAGCCATTCCAGCGCCGCTTTTGGAGTTAACGCGTCCGGATCAATCTCGCGCAACATTTCCGCCAACTTATCGGACTGCACCGACGCAGGAATACTTTGCGGCGTATCAAAAAGCCCGAGCTGGGGCGTGCGGGTGT
>JAYTAO010000341.1:0-9344 GCA_043737435.1 Rhodanobacteraceae bacterium
AAATCCAGTACCCGCTTGCCGTTGCAAAATTCCGCCAGTAGCTTGCGCGAATCACGCTGATCGGCAAAAAAGCCGGTTTTGTGCCCGGTTCCCGGTGCCGCATGGAATTTCAAACCGTGTTCAGTGATTACCACTGGCGGCGGCGGTGCGGGCATTTGACAATCAAACGATTCTTGCTTGCCCACATGCTCTTCGGCAAACCAAAAATGCGTAGCACCGGGGTAAAACTCCTCCAACGCCTTACGAATCACATCGCGTTGCCGCCACATACCGGCGGAAAAATACTCCAGCACAAGTGTGTTGCCAAAGCGATCAATAATTAGCCCGGATAAATCGTCGCCTTCGGAATGCACTAGGCGGTAGGCATCGGTGACGACGTCCAGTTGCAAGACTTCCCGACGTAGAGCCACCGCATCGCGCAGTTTGCGAACAAAATATTGCGCATCAATCGCCTCATGCGGGTTGGTCGTTAAAACCCGCAATGCGATGCGCGAATGACCATTATAAAAGCCGCGTCCTACCCAGCTGTCGGTGGCGTCAATAATGTCCACCACAGTGCCCGAGCGCGGCTTGACGAGGGGCTTTTCTACCATCTTCTGAAACACCCACGGGTGGTTCGAGCGGCGCTCAATTTTCATTTTGACGACAATCGCATCCGCTGGCGGCGTGTAATCAATCCGCGGACGCGCTTGGCGTACATATTCGGCCGGGCGATCGGCATCATCATCCCCAGATTCTGCATCGCGCCCCGTGCGCGGGGATGACGCCGGAAAATTCGGCGCTTTAAAATTTGTCGACTTAAATGCAGGCGGAGCAAAACGCGAAGCTGGATATCCGGGCTTGCCGCCCGCATAGTTAGATCTGCCAGCAGCAGCGCCAGATTTAGCCAAACCATCGCGCCCGGAACTGGTGCCAGCGCGATTAGCTAATAAAGTCCGCTTGCGACGATCCGGCTTTGGGCCAGAAAATTTACCGCCACGGCCGGGTGGCTTAGCGCCGCCCTTGCTATCGCCTTGGTCATCGCGTTCGTTTGACATGGATTGCCACTAAAAGCAAAAAGAGACGAAAGTTTAGGTCGCAGCGGCTGAACCAATGCAGCCGCGTTGGCTTTGCGCAAACGCAAGTGATGCTAGCGTGCGATATTGATGCTGGCATAGGGTTTCGCAAATGCCATGCGGCGATGGTAGGGTGCGGGACTTATTATTTTTGTAAGGCGAGGCGTGGCCCCTAAAAAATCATCTAAAAACGCGAACCGGGCTGATTTTCTTCAGAAATTGACGATTAGCGGCTACAAGTCGATCACAAAACCAACAACGATTGCCTTCGGCGGTTTGACGGTGCTGGCGGGCGTTAATAGTGGCGGTAAGTCCAGCTTGATTCAGCCTCTGCTTTTACTCAAGCAAACGATTGAAGCGACGCATGATCCCGGCCCGTTAAAAATCGATGGGCCAAATGTGCGGTTTTCGGAACTGGATCAGTTTTTTTCCAAGCCCGCGTAAGCCGATCCCGCATTTTCAATTGAACTTCACTTCCAAAAACAGAGCGAGGGCTTTAGTTTTCATGCGGCCGGAAGAACTTTGATTATTGACAACAACACGATTGAAGTTGGCGGGCGTTTTGAGAAATTGAGCGGTCTGACCGTTGGGTTTGACCAATTATTGCGCCTAGTGAAATCAACTAATCCATTTGGACTGTCTGATGCAGAGCTTGCCAAAACAAAGTTTACGCTAGAAAAAAATCGTTTCGTTCTATCGCCAAAATTTGCTGCTTCGCAGATAAATTTACCCGCGCATATTGAGCTTACAGAGCTTGAGCTCGTCCTGAATCATTTCAACCTGTTTTAGACGTCGACTTACTTCAGACTGGGTGAGTAACCTCATCCATGTTCCGGGACTACGCGGAGTTCCGGCACGTGGTTACCCCGTGTCCGGCATCGGCGATACTTTCCCGAATCGTTTCGATGATTACACCGCATCAGTGATCAAACGTTGGCAGGATGACGGTGACGCTCGTGTCGGTGCGGTCGGCGCAGCATTGGAAGCCCTCGACTTAACCTGGAAAGTTAGCGCTGAATATATCGACGCCGCAACGGTGGATATAAAGATTGGTCGGCTTCCGAAGAGCGCAGGTGGCAGTGCGAAAGATTTAGTCAGCATCGCAGATGTCGGCTTCGGCGTTTCCCAGGTCATGCCAGTTGTCGTCGCCCTATTCGCGGCGCGGCCTGGACAAGCGGTTTACATTGAGCAACCGGAAATTCACTTGCACCCTAGGGCGCAAGTGGCGTTAGCTGGACTATTGGTGGACGCCGCCAATCGTGACGTGCAGGTGATTGTGGAAACCCACAGCGCGCTTCTTCTGACCAGTTTGCAGACTTTAATCGCGCAGAAAAAAATCGATGCGGCGGACGTGCAACTACACTGGGTTTCACGCGATGTGAGCGGCTGTTCCGTGGTCACCACTGCCGAGCTTGACGCAGATGGTGCTTATGGCGATTGGCCGGTTGATTTTGACGAAATGGCGGATGCTGCGACTACGAATTACTTAAATGCGACTGTTTTTAAAGCAACGGCTAGTAAGTATTGCCCAGTAATCGTTACGTCATCGACGCCAACGTCGCCAAAGGGGCTGGACGGCCGACAACGCCACGTGCGCTCAATTGTGTGCGCTTGCTAACTCGGATCGTCGACGGCACGCACATGTGCGTATTTAACGAAGCGCTGCTTTTAGAGTGGAGTAATCACGCGAGCGTATTTGCGCGTGGATGGTTGCGGCAAATGCATGCTAGAAAGCGCTACCAACTGATTGAAGTTGCGAAACATGTGGCGTTACGAAAGGCGCTGCCTCGTGCGGCAATCCCAGAGCCTGAAAGATTGGGGATCGAAAAAGACTTACATCTCTTAGAACTTGCGCTGGCACATGACAAAATCATGGTGACGCTTGAAGTGCGGCTTCCGAACTTCCTGAAAGGCGATAAAGGGCTTGCAAAGTTTCACTCGCAAATCACCTGGATTGGCGAGGATCCCGGAGCAATCCCTGTTTCAAACTAAAAGCCTTAGGCCAACCCTAATAACGTAACTGCATAAAGATTCAGCGGCGGATCACACTTCAGCCGAGCCGGTCCAAAAAAATCAATCACATCGAATAATAAATCCGGTGCAGGCGCGCCGGACTTACGCCCAGCATATAGCCACAAATCAACACGCTGTTCACTAAATGCGTGCGCCAAAAACCCAAGCGTTGAAATCGCCGCGCCGAGGTAACGACTAAGCTGGAAAGTTTGACGATTTTACTTTGCTGACGTATGCGCCGAAAAAATGCCACATCCTCAAACAGTGGCAGCGCCGGGATGCCACCCAGCGCGCTATAAAAATCCCGTCGTACGATCAGCCCCTGATCACCATAGGTAGTCAAGATTGAGTCGAGGCGACTGCACGATTCCAAAAAACGATAGCGCCGCTGCGGCGCACGAAATTGAATTTGAAATGTTGCCGCGCGCACGTTGGAACTACTAAAAGCGCCGACCACTGAGGCGAGTGCGCCGGTCTGCAATTCGCTGTCGGCGTGCAGAAAAATCAGCAGCGCACCGTTGGCGGCGTCGCTACCTGCGCGGCACTGTGCGCCGCGGCCACGAACACTTTGAATCACTTGATCTGCAATTTCTGCAGCAATCTGGGCGCTGCCATCCGCGCTGTTTGCATCGACCACAATGAGCTCACAACCAGGCAAATGGGTGCGAATACTTTTCAGACAAGTGCTTAAGTTTGCCGCTTCATTGAGGCACGGCACGATCACCGAGATCGCCAAAGGTGCGGGCAGATTCGCGCTCATTTTTGGCGCCAGCGTAAGCCGGAAAACGTGAATGGAAATGGCACTTTGTGGCAGGCAACCCAGCGCCAATAGCCGCCTTCGGCTTCAAATTGCGCGCGCCGCTGGGGCTCAATGCGGCTGCGATTAGTAAAAAAAAGCTGGCCACGAAAGCCTCGGGCACGAACGTCCGTGTACATGTACCAAGCCAGTAATTTGTCGATATGATGAAATCGCGTTTGTGTTGCTGGATAAGCTGTACTGCCCGCATCGCCTTTCGACTGGATTTGCTTCAGAAAATAATTTGCCGCATTTAGCGGCGGCCTGACGATTTCGCTTAGCTCGCCGCGTAGCAGTGCACGCAAATCCTGCATCCAGCTGCCATTAATCAAATTCACCGCCGGATACGGTGCCATATTGCCCCACAGCACCGGTTTTTTCGTCGGTCCGTTACCGTTTGAGAACCACGGAAGGTAGCTGCGAACTGCACCAACACAGTAAGCGAAATCAAGCGGGTCATAGTCGCGATTGCGCATCAAAAAAGTCACTTCACGCCGCTCAGTGCGGCCTAAGCGCAGCACTTCGTGGCGAAATTCGGTATTTGAAAGATGCCGAATCAAATCCATAAAATCATCAAAAATAAGAAATGCACCGTTGTAATGCACCGCGCCATGAATGTAGTTCACTGCATGTGGCATGCGCCGCTGCGGGCCATGAGGAATTTCATCAGCGGCAATCGAACGCTCGACCATTTTCGCCAGAAATTGACCGGTTTTTTCTGCGATCTCTTGATCGGCGCGTAAATCACTGCCCGCAATAGCTGAATTTGAGCGATAGGCAATATTCGCGTGCCAAATCGGTGCCGCATTCGGATACGGCTTGCCGCAAATCCATGGGTGCTGTGCAGGTAATGCGTGCGCCTTAAATTTCGCCATAAACCAAAACACAAACGGTACTTCATAGGCCAACAGAACAAGTTGACGCACGAAGCAATAGGCAACTCGGCTGGCACGGCGAGCGAAAAATTCAAATGAGTGATTGGGGGTTTTCATATGCCCAATCCTAGCCGCGAAATAGTTCAGATTAGAAAATGAAATGCAAGTCGCGTAATGTGCGACTGAAGGCCGCTTAGACCAACCCTAGTAACACAGACGCATAACGCCTAGCCCACGGCGTGCCGTCTTTTTGCAGACTTGGATAGCGTTTCCAACCCTGTAACTCGGTAATATTTTGCTGCCAAGTTGGCACGGGTGTGGTGAAGCCGGTTTTCGGGCGATTGACAATGTGTGCCGGCAGGGGTTTTTTCGGCGCGCCGCCGAGCAGGCGTTTGCCCCCGATTGCCTGCACACTTTGGCGTGCCGGCATAAAGCGTTCTAGCAATACCCGATCCACAAGGGGCGTGCGCACTTCTAAGCTGTGCGCCATGCTGGCCCAATCGGTGTCGCGCAGCAATTGATTGCGCATGTAGCGGGTAGCCTCTAAGTAGGCGACTTGGGCAAAACTGTCGTGGATTTGCTCCGGCATCGCCCAGGCCTCAGCGGTACATTCCGCTAAGCGCTGTGCACCGTATTGCAAACGATCTGGCGCGATAAACTGCTTCAGTTCTGAAGGCAAAAATAAACCACGCCGCAGCAAATAAAGGCCTTCCAGGCTGCCAGCAAATTCCAGCATGCCTGCTGCTTTTGGATGTAAGCCTAAGGCATTTGCCAGCGGCGTTAGCGCCCGTGCCACTGCCTTTATGCCCGGCAATTTGGCCAACCCGCCGAAGCGGTTTTGCCAGCGTGGAATGTCGCTAAAGCTGGCGTAGCCGCCCAGCAGCTCATCACCACCCACGCCGCTGAGCGCCACTTTTAAGCCTAGCGCCGCCGTGGCTTTGCTGACCATCCAGGTGTTCATGCCATCAATGCTGGGCTGATCCATCGCGCTCAAAAAAACGCCAAAATCGCTGGCGAAATCGGCCTCGCTGACCCAGCATTCGCTGTGCGTGGCTTGATAATGTGCCGCTACTTCCGCCGCCGCTACACCCTCGTCGACCGCTAACCCGGCAAATTCCTGGAAACGCACGGTCAGCGTTTGCACATCTTTTGCACCTGCATCGCGCATCAAACCCAGCAACGCGCCAGAATCCACACCGGCAGATAAAAAGGCACCGACCGGCACGTCCGCCTCCAAATGATGTTTGACGCTGTCCAAAAGCGCTGCCTGCAATGCTTCAGAACTTGCCTCGACGTTTGGTTGCACAAATGCTTCGCGCAATGCTTGCACGCGGCGAAACTGCGGCGAGCGAGCGGCTTCAATTATCAGCGCAGAACCGGGTGGCAAAGCGCGCACCGCGCTCAGATAGGTCAGCGGTTCGGGCACGCTGCCGTAAAGTAGAAAGCCGACTTCCGCAGCGGCATCACGCCCGGCGGAAATGTTGCCGTGTTGCGCCAAGGCTTTAACGCTAGACGCGAAGGTGATCTGGCCGCCGCGATCGGCATAATACATCGGCTTGATGCCGTACGGATCACGCGCCAAAATCAGAGTGCGCGCGGCAATGTCATAAAACCCTAGGCTAAACATGCCGCGCAAGCGCCGCAGGCCGCTTATGCCTTCGCGACACAGCAGCTCAAGCACCACTTCGGTATCGCCTTCGGTCTTCAACACCGCGCCGGCGTCAATCAACTCCGCTCTAAGCGCACGATAGTTATAAATTTCACCGTTGAAAACAATGACGGCGCTGCCATCGCTACGATGCAAAGGCTGATCAGAGCGCGCCGCCAAATCGATAATCGATAGCCGACGGTGCGCCAAGCCTATGCGCTGATCTGCGCCCAGCCACAGCCCGGCACCATCTGGCCCGCGCAATCGCATCGCATCACGTACCCGCACTAATGCCACGCTGTCCACAGCGGGCGCATTCGCGCCATAGCTAAATTCGCCCGCGATACCGCACATTATTAAAGGCGCCCATCGCTATCAGCGGCGTCAAGCAGCCGCTTAACATCGTAAATTAGCCCGTTTGGCTTCAACAGCGCACGAATTCCGACGGCGCCCAGCAGCGCAAATTGCCGATGCGCAACTGCCAGAATCGCCAAGTCGAAGCTGCCGGGCGGGGGTGTGATCAGCGGCATGCCATGGACGACATCGCCGTGTGCAGCTGCCACCAAGGGATCAAAAAGCGCGACTTCCGCGCCAAAGCTTTGCAGCTCAGATGCAATATCAAACACCCGGCTGTTGCGCGTGTCGCTGCAATTTTCTTTGAACGCCACGCCCAAAAACAGCACTTTGGCACCCTTCGCTGCCAAGCCGCGCCGCGCGCACAATTTTAAAACCTCGGCACAGATGTGACCGACCATGCCTTCATTGACCATGCGCGCGGTACTAATCAGGGCTGGGTGATAGCCCACCGATTGCGCACGGTGAATCAAATAATACGGATCTACGCCAATGCAGTGGCCGCCAACTAGCCCTGGGCGAAAGTCGAGAAAATTCCACTTGCTGCGCGCCGCCGCTAAAACCGCCGCACTATCCAGCTTCAAGTGCGCACACACCTGGGCAAACTCATTGACCAGCGCGATATTGACGTCGCGCTGCACGTTTTCGATCACTTTAGCGGCTTCAGCGGTGCGAATACTGGCAGCGCGAAAGGTGCCTGCGGTAATTATCGAGTTGTACAGCGCATCGACTTGATCCGCTGCCGCCGGGGTCGAGCCGGAGGTTATTTTCACGATCGTTGTCAGCTGATGCACCTGATCGCCGGGATTAATGCGCTCAGGGCTGTAACCCAAACCGTAGTCTGAATTCAATTTTAGGCCCGAACCTGCACTCAACAACGGTGCACAAAATTCCTCCGTGCAGCCCGGATAAACGGTGGATTCAAACACCACCAAATCACCTCGCTTCAAAAACTTGGCGATTAAACCGCATGCGGCTTTCAGCGGCGCTAAATCTGGGCGTTTATCGCTGTTGACCGGTGTCGGTACGGTCACGATATAGACTGTTGCAAGCGCCAAAACCTGCCTATCGCAGCTCAACAGCAAGCCAGTGGCGAGCGCGCCTTGCAACTCAATCGCATCGGCTTCGCCATTCACGTCTCTGCCTTGGTTTAAGGCTGCGACGCGCGCTTCGTCAATATCAAAACCGACAATTTGTGTAGCCGCATGGCTACGACTAAAAGCCAAGGCAAGCGGTAAGCCAACATAGCCTAGGCCTAGGATGGCAATTATGCTCAAAAGTCTACCGCCAAATGCCAGCGCGCTTTTTCTTTCTTTGTGCGTTCTAAAACTTTAGCGTACTCCGCAAGTTCTACTCCAATGGCATTAGCGCTTTTCAGAGCTTTCGGATTTTCGGCCAGATATTTGCTCAGTGCGTGAACGGTCGCAAGGCCGTTTTCGCCACTAAACCATTGTTCGGCCTCGAATTGATGTGAAGCCGTAAGTGCTTTGCCGTTTACATAGGCATCGAATCCTGCAATTTCCGGATTAAGCACGATGTAATAGGCCAGACTCATAACGAAGATTCCATTCTATTTATCTAAATTAAGCCCCGAACCCGCCGGAGCCCTCAACAGCTCGTCAAAATAAGCAATCGTCTTTAACAAACCTTCTTGCAACTGCACATTGGGTGCCCAACCTAATTCGCGTTGCGCCATGGAAATATCGGGCCTGCGCTGGGTGGGATCGTCAGGCGGCAGCGGCAAATGCACTAAAGAGCTTTTCGCGCCGGTCAGTTCGATCACTAATTCGGCCAATTGGCGAATCGTAAATTCACCGGGGTTGCCGATATTCATCGGCCCAGTAATGTGATCGCCGGTTGCCATTAAGCGTAGAAAGCCTTCAACTAAATCATCAACATAGCAAAATGAGCGAGTCTGCTGGCCTTCGCCATAAATGGTAATCGGCTCGCCTTTTAACGCTTGCACGATAAAATTCGACACCACCCGGCCATCGTTGGGATGCATGCGCGGGCCGTAGGTATTGAAGATGCGCACTACTTTAATTTTAAGCTTGTGCTGGCGATGGTAGTCAAAAAAAAGCGTTTCTGCGCAGCGTTTACCTTCGTCGTAACAGGAACGAATGCCGATAGGATTGACATGGCCCCAGTAGCTTTCAGGCTGTGGGTGGATTTTTGGATCGCCATACACCTCGCTGGTCGATGCCTGGAAAATCTTCGCGCGGGTACGTTTCGCTAGGCCCAACAGGTTGATTGCGCCGTGCACACTGGTTTTCGTGGTTTGCACGGGATCATGCTGGTAGTGCACGGGTGAGGCGGGGCAGGCTAAGTTGTAGATTTCATCTACTTCAACATACAGCGGGAAGGTTACGTCGTGGCGCATTAACTCAAAACGTGGGTGCTTAAGCAGATGCTCCACGTTGCGCCTATTGCCGGTGAAGAAGTTATCTACACACAGCACATCGTGGCCTTGGGCGATCAATCGATCACACAAATGCGAGCCTAAAAAGCCCGCACCTCCGGTGACTAAGACGCGTTTGCGATCAATCTCAAGCATGCTTTATTCCTTCAAAAAATTGTTTCAGCTGCACAATGTCACTGAACTA
>JAYTAO010000342.1:0-3806 GCA_043737435.1 Rhodanobacteraceae bacterium
ACTCCATATCGTTCTGGATCGCGCACGTAGTAGCCAAATACCGTTGCTCCGTCTGTGTTTTTTGCCGCGTCTTGCACCAACTCGGTCAAGCCATGGCCGTAAAAAATATTGTCGCCCAACACTAACGCGCAGGGTTTGCCATCGATAAATTCCCGGCCAATTATAAATGCTTGCGCTAAACCATCGGGACTAGGCTGCACCGCGTATTGAATGTCCATGCCCCATTGACTGCCGTCGCCTAACAGGCGCTTAAACATGGATTGCTCATGTGGAGTATTAATGATCAGCACCTTGCGAATGCCAGCCAACATCAACACGCTCAAGGGGTAATAAATCATCGGTTTGTCATGCACTGGCAGCAGTTGCTTACTTACGCTGATCGTCAGCGGATACAAACGCGTGCCTGAACCACCGGCTAATATTATGCCGCGATCAATCATGCTTGCGCCCCATTGGCACCTAGGCGCTCACCCCGGTAACTACCATCTAAAACATGGTTGACCCAGGAGGAATTTTCCAGATACCAACGTACCGTTTTTTCCATGCCGGAAGCGAAACTTTCCTGCGGTTTCCAGCCTAGTTCCCCCCTGAGCTTTGACGAATCAATGGCATAGCGCCGGTCGTGGCCGGGCCGATCTTTGACGTAAATGATCTGGCTGCTGCACGAGATCCCGTCCCCACGCGGACGCAGCTGATCGACGAGTGCACAAAGTGTGTGCACGACCGCGATATTTTCCTGTTCGGCATCGCCACCCACGTTGTAAACCTCACCGCTGCGGCCACCCAGCAAAACCGCGGTAATGGCGGCGACGTGATCGCCCACATAAAGCCAGTCGCGCACATTTTTGCCGTCGCCATACACTGGCAAAGGCGCGCCATTGATCGCCTTGGTAATGATCAGCGGAATCAGCTTTTCTGGAAACTGATACGGCCCATAGTTATTTGAGCAATTCGTAGTCAGCGTTGGTAAGCCATAGGTGTGGTGAAACGCACGCACCAGATGGTCGGAGGCAGCTTTGCTTGCAGAATACGGCGAATTGGGCGCATAGGGCGTGGTTTCGGTGAACTTGCCCGTGTCACCTAATGACCCGTAAACCTCGTCAGTCGATACATGCAGAAAGCGAAATTCTGCAGCTAATTCGCTTGGCAATCCGCGCCAGTAGGCTAGGGTGGCTTCCAACAGTGCCAATGTGCCAACAACATTGGTCTGCACGAACGCCGCTGGCCCATCAATGGAGCGATCTACGTGACTTTCTGCGGCGAAATTTAAGATCGCACTGGGTTGGTGTTCGCGCAGTAATGCCGTGACAAGTTCACGGTTGCCAATATCACCGTGGGTAAAAATATGCGCTGGATTGTTGTCCAGTGCGCTCAAAGTATCGCGATTTCCGGCATAGGTCAGCGCGTCTAAGTTAATGATACGCGCCGACTTCCCTGCGTGCATAAGGACAAAATTGCCGCCGATGAATCCGGCTCCGCCGGTGACTAGCCAAGTTTTCATGTTGATTATTTTTTAGGTAGTATGTGATAACTAATTAGTATGAAATTGAAATCAATTTCATTATAAAGAAAAAAGAGGTACTCAAAACTAATCTAACTCTTTCAATGCTGTGCGCGCCGCCAACAAATACTGCACAGCAGACCAAAGCGTTAAAATGGCAGCAATGACCAAACAAATTTCACCGATGACTCGAATAGGGATCGTCAATAGATCATCTTTGTATAAAAGCATGGCAAGCGCCACCATTTGGGCAATAGTTTTAATTTTGCCGGTTAGAGCAACTTTTACGCGCGCACGTTTACCAATTTCGGCCATCCATTCTCGCAACGCCGATATACTAATTTCGCGTCCGATAATGACTGCGCCGATAGCGGCTAGCCACGGCTCCGGCGTGGCTTGCACCAATAATATTAATACGGTCGAAACCATTAATTTATCGGCAACTGGATCCAAAAAAGCGCCGAACGAGCTTTCCATATTATATTTTCTTGCCAAATAGCCATCAAGCCAATCGGTTAAGGCCGCCGCAATAAAAATGAACGCGGCAATGTTGTTATTGTATTTGATACCACTGTAGAAAATACCGACCAGCACTGGAATTAGGGCAATGCGAAGCAGCGTTAAGATGTTGGCAATGTTGAGCGTCATCCCCGGAGTGTACCTGCGGGGAATAGAAGTCGCATCAACTTCGGCTCAGCTAAAGCGCTGCCTAAAAGGGGCAAGGCTGTAGCCGCCGTTCAGTGTCAAATCGAATCGCCGTGCCGCCCTGAACCGGGCCGAATCCGCTTGCGCGCGCTCAGCTTAAAATACGTCACCACTGGAAGTATCAATCGCAGTGGCACTGGCGTCCATTTCCGACAATACATCACCGCTGGTGCTGTCTGCGCCGCCGGCTTTAACGCCTGCAGGCACCAAAATGTTGTCGCTGGTAGCACCAGTGCCGCGTTTGCCTAATACCAAAGAATTTGCGGTCGAGTTGCTCACAAGTGCCGAGCTCAAAACCAAGGCACCGGCAAACGGAACAATTTTGTTGAATTTGCGTAAATTTTCAGGCCGACAATTCACTCGCGCAACGCACAAATTCTTGAATAACCTGATCGCCACTGCAGCGCTGCAACATCGGACTTGGGAAGCGCAAACGAATTTGATCCGTGAGACGCTTTAGTTTGTGGCTGTTTAAAGTCTTGCCTAAGCCAAAAACATCTCGGCCGACGTCAGAGACAAACCGATGCAGCTTAAAAAAATAAAGCTCTTGCCCATCGGTTAAAAACTCGACTACATGTTGCGCTGAGTCAGGCTCGGCCAAATCCCGACCATTACGCATTTCACGTTCGCGCACTAGTCGTACGGCGCTATCTACAAGGGCCATAAACGGCTCACCAACATTGGCCGTGTCCAAATCAGCGGAAACCAATATGAGATGAGCGCGTCGACGCAAGACTGGATCACTCAGATAGTTCGGGTGTGTGGCTATGAATTCGCGCGCAAGCGAGGATGAAAGTGAGCCACCAGAATTGACAACGGCGGGGCTATGGACAAGCGCGTCACTATGTTGATGAATTCTGCCGTGTTCAATGCTTTCTGGGCGCGCATCAAAAGTGCTACCGGCAATCATCCAGGCTAAGGTGTCAAAAAATTCAGCGTGCTCGGACTCATTAAAACCCGAGGCGCGCAAAATACGATGTGTTTCCGCAATGCTGGCGCGCTCGTTGGCGCCTATACCGTTTTGATAGTTTAATTTTTCGCGTTGCCTGAGATCATGGCAGTTGGAAAATAGCGCTAGCAGCAGCCACTCTTCCGCTTCAAGCCCACGCCAGCCTAACTGTAAGCGTGTACGCGCTAACCGGCCATTGAGCAATTCAAGGGCGTGTTCTTCATTGTGATAAGTGTGCTCATCGATGCCCCAACTGCCATGTCGGCTGGCCATACGGACAAAACTCAATCCTAAAGCGTCTTGTGTGCGTTGCAAAAGTGGCGCGTAGTTCGCGCCGAAAAATTTTAGGAAAGACGCGCCGACGGTTGCCATGACCGGCGGCAGATCTCCTCGCCGTTCGCGCAGCAGCGCATGCGCGGCTACGACCGAAGCGTGTGCTAGCTCACAGGCATCCGGTTCAAATTGGGCGAAGTGAAAATCCATGCATGTTTGCTTGGGCGACATAGGTTGCATAGAGTATAGAGACGCCGTTAGGTTGCGGCGAGCGCTATCACACAAATTTGATAGCACTCGACGCACCTAAGTCTCTGAAAAGCAAAAAAGCGACGGGTTAGCGTCGCTTTTTTTGGAGTTTTTAAACTTTCAGTTTAA
>JAYTAO010000343.1:0-3806 GCA_043737435.1 Rhodanobacteraceae bacterium
GAACGAAACGATTGCCGCAGGAATGCTGCGCAGCGCGGCAAGCAAGGAAAAGGCAATTAGTAAGCTAGCTAAGTACAAATCAAAGCGAATGCCGCGTAACGCCGTTTCAATAAAATTGGCCGGCCGATGCAAGTTCGGATACACGGCAATGCCTAGTTTTGTTAGCGTAGGCGTGATGGTTGCCAGTACTTTTTCTAGCGCGTAAGTTACCTCTAACGTGTTCGCGCCGAGCTGGCTGGACAGGGTCAGCAATACGCCGGGTTTACCCATCACCACCGCGTCACCAAAGCTGGGTTCCGCGCCGAAATCAATCGTACTCACATCTCCAATCAGAAGATTCGTGGCGCCGGTAGCGCCCGCGCGCAGCACTGCACTGCGAATATCCGCAATGCCACGCGCTTGCCCAAAAGTTTGCAGCACAATGCGCTGATTCGGGGTGTCGATACTGCCGCTGGCTCGAATGCCGGTACTGGCTTGAATTGCGGTACTTAACTCATTGAAACTGACCCCTAGCTCACGCATTTTTTCTATATTGGGCAATACCGTAATTTGTTTGCGCTCGCCGCCAAAAATGGTCGTACGCGCCACACCGGGTACACTGAGCAGACGCGGACGAATCTGGAATTCGATCAATTCGCGCAGCTCCATTGATGGCATGTCGGCACTGACGAAACCAATTTTTAGCAAATCCATTGTCGAGCTGACCAGCGGCGTAAGCTTCGGTGCGCCAATTCCGGCGGGCAGTTGACCACTTAATTCCGACAGCTTCTCCGCTACACGTTGACGCGCAGCCAGGGGGTCGGTGCCATCAGCAAAATTGACCGTGATCACGCTTAAGCCCGCAATCGATTCCGAGCGTAGCGATTCAATGCCGCTGATGCCAAGCATGGCTTGTTCTAACGGGTGCGTGATCAGCTGCTCAACCAGTTCCGCGTTTAAACCGGGCGCCTCGGTTTGCACACTCGTTTGCGGCGGCACGAACTCAGGAAATACATCATATTTTGCCCGCGCTAGCACCATCAGGCACAGCAGGGTGAATAGCGCATAGAAGGCAATGACCAGTTTCGGGGCGAGCAGCGAAAAACGAATCAAGCGCGCTAGCATTACTCTTCCTCAGGCCCCGCACCGCGCGCCAGCGTTAGCAGGCTAGCAGCGCCCGCAGTGACAACGCGTTCACCGATGGCGAAACCGCTCTGCACCAACCAACCCTCCGCGCTAAATTCGGGGGCGATCAATTCGCGCATCGCATAGGCGTCGTTCGCGTTTTGAATAAACACGAAACTGCCGCCATTCAGACGCAAGATCGCGGTGCGGGGAATCAGCACTCTTGCGGGTGTACCAGCGCCGGGCGCGTGCATGGTTAGTTGCAAACGTGACATTGCAGGCATGCCGGGAGTAAGCCAAAGCAACGCTCCAGCGCGTCCGGTTTGTGGGTCGGCAGCGGGCAGCACGCCGATTCGCTCTAGCTTTGCCGCGCCGAGGCTAAATGCGGTTTCAGGGTTCAACGCAGCATCCAATTCCACCCGCACTAGGCTCGCCCGCCCAGAGCGAAGCTCAACTAAGCGTAACGCGCGCTCTTTTGCACTCCACCCTACCAGCACGTCACCCCAACTTGCGCGCAACGCATTTTTCGCAAGTGCCAAATTTTTTTGATCGCCAAGCACGGCCAGAGTCGCCTGCGCTAACGCTGCTTGCGTGGCGTTTTGCTGATTGCGATACAGGCGGGTGATACGAGCCGCCTGCGCGCTAGAAAGCGCGAAGGCGTTGTTGCTCATCTGTAACTCGTCGAGCTGGGCATATAGCGTGCTGGGATCAAGCACGCGCGCGTCAAGCATGTGCGCAGCTGCTTGTTCACTACCCCTTAGTAACTCGGTTCGCACGCCAAAATTCTGCGCTAGTCGGGCCTCGAGCTTGAGCTGTATTTGCGCATGCGCTGCGGCGCTGCAAACTAGCGAGAACACAATTAGCACGCAGGTGACCAACGAATGTAAAAGGCTCCGCATGGCTATTTGATTTCCTTAAAATTGACTTCCTTGGAATCCGGTGCCGCAACCGCTAGCGCCTGCGCAACGGCGCGCTCAGTTAACTGCAATTGCACCTGCAGTGCATGCGCTGCGAGCAGGAGATCATTGAGATGTAACTGCGCGCTCAAGCGGCCAAGCTGGTCTAATTCACCTGCATCGAATGCTGCCTGTGCCGAGTCAAGTTCAGCTTTAGCCAGCTCAATTTGTTGCAAACCCAGCGTCAACGCCGACCGCGCTGCGTCCCGATTGGCGAACGCCAGATCAATTTCCGCGCTGATGTTGGCTTGGATCAGTTCTAGCTCACGGGCTGCCAAAGTGCGTGCCGCAAGTGCTGCCGCAATCGCGCTGCGGTTGCCATCCAGCGGTGGCAACAGCGCACTTAAGGCCAGCGGCAATTTAACCAAGCCGCGCTCCCAAATGTAGCCTGGGGCCAAGTGCAGCTCAGGATATTGTTTGGCAAATTCTAAGCGTAATGCCAATTCCGCAAGTTGATATTGGCCCAGTGCCCGCAACAGCTCAGGGCGCGCCAGCAAAGCCGCTTGGCGGTTTGCTGAGTCTTGCTTGGGCAAGACCTTTCGCGTTGTCGAAGAATTTAGCACCGACACGCTGTTGGCTGCCTGCAGGCGCAAATTCAACACCTGCGCTAACGGCACCCCCAAGGCCTGCGCCAATTCGCTGCGTGCAATACGTTCAGAAGTTGTGGCGCGCAGCGACGCCGCCTGCGTCAGCAGTAACTCTTGCTGCGGTTTCAACCGCTCTGGGCGCGCGGCTTGGCCCTCAAAAATGCGTTGGTCGACGAATTTTAGCCAATCTTGTGCTTGCTGCGCGCGCGTCTGCAACAGCGCTTGTTCATTGATTGCAGCGCTGATGGCATCAACGCTGGTGCCAATTTTGCCTGCCAGGGCGCGCCTTGCCAGCGCAATTTCCAGTGCGCTTAAAGCTTGCGCTTGCATCGCAGCTTTAATGCGCACCGCTTTACGCGCACCAAAGTCCAGCGGTAAATCCAGACTGAAGCCGCGCAACCATTTTGAGGATTCTGGCGCTTTGCGCGCATATTCTGCACTTAGTACCAACGCCAGTCCTGGATAAAGCCGTGCCAGCTCGCCATTTGCAGAAGCCAATTGCGTCGCCGCTTTCGCGCGCGCCAGTTCCGGGTTAAAGCACTCTGCTGCAGCGACTAGCTCAGTCTCTGAGTACTTTAAGTTCGCTAACCCCGGCGCTTTCGCGTTCGAAGCGCTGCTGCACGGTGCAGCCAAAGTACGTTTATCTTGTGCATAGGCAAGTTCAGCAAGCGCAATAGGCTGTGCCTGATAATGCGCGCAGCCGGTGCTAATCAGCAGCAGCGAAACGCCAAGTTTCAATTTTGGAATGCGCAATTACTTGTCGGCACGGATGGTTTATCGCGCCAAGATTGCGACACAATGCCGCAAAATTAAGTTATCTGATTTCCAACCGGCCATTTTTAAAAAGGCATAACGATGCAACAAGCTAAGCCAGGCGCGCTGCGACACAATTTAAAATTGGCCCGCGGTGCGCCGTGTTTTGCTCGGCTCTTGGCGCTGTTTGCCGCAGTGCTCACACTTGGCGCGTGCACGCCAGATTGCTCAGGCCTCGTTGGCCTTTGGCGCACCCAATACAACGGTGAGGCGCTTGCCTTTGAAATTCGTGCTGATCAATCATTGACAACGACCGCCTCTAACGAAATTACCGGCGGCAGCTGGCAATGCTTAGCGAACGGCAGTGCGCTGTTAAAAGACAAGAAGGCTGCGCCGGTCAAGGTGT
>JAYTAO010000344.1:0-3795 GCA_043737435.1 Rhodanobacteraceae bacterium
ACCTTAAAATCTTTACCGGTCTCGGTAAGAACCAAAAATTGCAGCCAACTGGGTAGGTTATCGAGTGCCCCGGAAGCGGTGCCGCCAGCTAAAGCAAGCGCAATAATACCCATCGTTTTTTGCGCATCGTTGGTGCCGTGCATAAAACCCATGGCCGCCGCAGAAGCGATCTGTAGGCGGCCAAAAACCTTATTCATCACCTTGGGCCGC
Source organism: Rhodanobacteraceae bacterium (assembly GCA_043737435.1). GTDB lineage: Bacteria > Pseudomonadota > Gammaproteobacteria > Xanthomonadales > SZUA-5 > JANNYA01. Next base: position 211 of record JAYTAO010000344.1, read on the forward strand.
GCAATCCGCCCCAACGTACCACCGGCTTGCGACATTTTTGAAATTACCGCGAACAGCACGCCCATAATAAGTAGCCCAAGCAAAAAACCGCCGAGTGGTGAGGTGACCATGGGGACGATGACTTTCCAAAGCAGGCCTTTGCTTTGATAGATCGGATCTGCCGGTTCTGACCAAATTAGCGCGTGCCAATTGTTCCCTGAAGCCGCAAGCGCGGATCCACACAAACCACCGATCAAGGCGTGTGATGAACTTGATGGCAAGCCCAGCCACCAGGTCACTAGGTTCCAAACAATGGCACCCAGCAGCGCGCAGATCAACATCGCAGGCGCCATGCTAATGACGCTAGAGTCAATCAAGCCACTAAAAATTGTTTTCGCCACCGCCGTACCGGAGAGCGCGCCCAATAAATTCATTGAAGCGGCCAAAATGATCGCTTGGCTGGGCGTCAATACTTTCGTCGCGACCACGGTCGCAATTGAATTTGCGGTGTCGTGAAAGCCGTTGATGTACTCGAAAATAAGGGCGATCAATACCACCAATAAAACAACCGTGAGCGTCATGGCAGGCTTAGGAATTTTTCAGGACGATGTGATAAACCACGTTGCCAGCATCACGGCAGCGGTCAATCGCTTTTTCCAGCAGCTCATAAAGATCTTTCAGCGCAAATGCGGTAAGTGGCTGATATCGGCCGGTGTAAACGTCCCGGTAGTTTTCCAAAATGAGTCGATCTGCCTCGGTTTCGATCGCCTTCAAACGATCCACCGCGACTTTGGCCTCTTCCAGCTTCATTTTTCGCAGCATGGGCACGATCTCAACCACAGCGCTGGCGGCTTTTTCCACGAGTTCGGCGCGCGGCGCAAAGTCCACCTCTTCCAAAAGCTTGCGCGCCAGCATAAATCGTTCGGCAAATTTCTCATTGACCTTGGGAATTTTATATAAAGCACTTGATAACGCTTCGATATCCTCTCGCTCTAATGCGGTTACAAAGGTGTTGACCAATTCTTGGCTGATGCGCTCAAACAGTTCCTTTTCGCGCGTGCGAGCAGCGCTAAAATCATTAAGTGAAACCTCTGTTTGGCGATTACTAACCAAACGGGTCACCGCTTGGGCACTATCAAGACCCGCTTGAGCGCTTTGCTCAAGCAAGGTAAAAAACTGATCACCTTTGCCGAATATTGTTTGTAATGAGAACATGGGAGCCTTAGTCAGGTGAAAACGCTGTGTGCAGAGGGTGCGATGCTATTGTGACAGTGCTATGACACTCCGGCCAGCCCTGGTGACTGTTCACCCATAATCCTTCATGCTTAAGATGATGAAATCAAAATTTATTGCAGCACTGCCCCATGTTGCCAACCGCCAGTAGCCTTGCTGCAGTCCCGAGTCTGGGAACCGATTTAGCGCTGCTGTTTGGGTTGATGGCACTCAATAGCGTGTTCTCACTGGCGGAAATGGCCGTGGTCACTGCGCGTAAATCAAGGCTTAAGCAGCTTGCGGTGAACTCAACTCGCGCGCGCGCGGCGCTGGAATTGGCTGAGCACCCCGATAAATTTTTATCGACGATTCAACTAGCGATTACGCTGATTGACTTGACCATGGGCGTGGTAGCCGGCTGGATTGGGCTAAACGTGGCGCAATACTTTTCGCACATTCCCATGATGGCTGAGAATGCCGAAACCTGGGGGCTCACGATCACGCTTACCTTGGTGACTTTTGTTTCGATCCTCTTAGGGGAGCTGATTCCAAAACGAATCGCACTGGTTGCGCCCGAAAAAATTGCGCTGCTGGTGGCAGTGCCGATGCTTTTGGCAACCAAAATTGTTGCGCCACTGGTGATGGTGTTGGTGTGGCTCTCAACCGCTACACTGAAGTTATTTAGGTTGAATCTGCACTCGCAAAGCGAAGTCAGTGAAGAAGAAATTCAGCTTCTGGTCGCCGAGAGCAATGAAGCGGGTGTTATCGACGATATCGAACGCAGCATGGTCAACCGCGTGCTCACCCTGGGTGATCGCACTGTTGCTAGTTTAATGACGCCCAGGCCGCGCATTCAGTGGTTGGACGCCGCCGCATCTTTGGAGGAAAACCTCAGCGTTTTGCGCGATAGCCCGCATTCGCGCTATCCGGTTATGCGCGGCAATGATCAAGAAGTATTGGGTATATTAGAAACAAAATGGCTGCTGGCACACGTCGGGCGCGAATTAAACCTTGCCAGCGAAATTGACTTATTCAAACACATGAATAAGCCGGTGTTTGTGCCGGAAAATATGTCGGCACCAAATCTAATCGATCAACTGCGCGACGAAGAGGTGTTTATGGCCTTTGTCGTTGATGAATATGGCGACTTATTGGGCATTGTGATGCTGGATGACATTTTGCACGCGGTGCTGGGCAGCTCAAGCCAACCCGGCCCAAGCGCGCAATCGCAAATCACCGAGCGTAGCGATGGTTCGTACTTAGTCGATGGCTCGCTGGGCGTGGAAGATTTGTGTGAGCTTTTAGAGGAAACCGAGCTACCGCATCAAGATGAGCAGGATTTCAATACTCTCGCTGGCATGCTGATGGCACATTTCGGCCGTATTCCCGCCCCCGCAGACGTTTTTGAATGGCGTCGTTGGCGCTTTGAAGTCTTGGATCTGGACGGGGCGCGCATTGACAAAGTGCTGATTTCAGATTTGCTGTCGATCAATGCGGCGGATAAAGCTGACCCGGAAAGCAGTGAGTTATCAGCCGTGTCGCCGGATCGGCGAGACAACGACAAACCCGAAACTTTATGAATAACGGAAAGCTACGGCCATGAGTGACAAACACGCACATGGTCCAGGCATGACTGAACTGCTGCAAGAGCTGCTGGCACACGTACCCGCACCGGAGCCGGGCCAAGCTGAGCCGCGCATTGCCTTGGAAGAGCTTTTAGAGCGATTCCAACGGCGCGCATTCGGGGTTTTCCTACTAATCGTTGTGTTACCGTCTTTTATTCCGGTTGCCCTGGGCGTAGGAGCGGTTAGCGGCGCGCTGAGCGTGCTGTGTGGTTTGCAAATGATGTGGGGGCTGGAGCGCCCTTGGCTGCCCAAATTTGCGCGCGATTTCGGCCTGCCGCGCAGACGCTTAGCAAGCTTTGCGCGTAAAACCGAAACCTGGTTTCGCTGGCTGGAAAAAATTATCAAACCACGGCAGGAGCGCTTTACCGGACGCAGCGCGGATATCTTTACCGGTTTTATAATTGTGCTGATGGGTGTCGCGCTGTCCTTGCCAGTGCCGCTGACCAATTTTTTCTTTGCCATACCCCTTGCGGTACTTGCTTTTGCCATGATCGAACGCGACGGTGCGATGATTGCGATTTCTTGGGCCATCAGCATCGTGGTCATGGCGACGTTTTATTTTGTCGGAGATGCTTTCTTCCACTGGGTCATGTCGCTGTTTCATTAAACTCCGAAATGCTCCATAAAACTTCATCACTTTAAGCGTCCCCAGCTATGCAAATTCTTCAATCATCCCGCCCAACTATTGGCTATCGGGCATTTCCGCAAGCTGTGTTTATGGTGTTGCCGGAAAATTTTTCGCTCAGCGAAGAGTCCGCGACAGACAATG
>JAYTAO010000345.1:0-3792 GCA_043737435.1 Rhodanobacteraceae bacterium
TGAAAGTCGCCCACACAGGCGCGCACATCGTTTAAGCAGTTCACCACCGCTAAGCGCAAGTCTTCCAACGCATCCGCTTCGGTCACGCGCTCCAGTTGAAAATGCATGATCGACTCGTTTTTGCCAAGCCCAGCGCCGGCTGCGGCAAAACTTAATAAATGCCCGCCCGCATCGCGCTGCGCGCTGAGCACCGGGTGCACGATTAAATGCGAGATCAAGCCGCAGTTGTGCACCGCGATAGAAGTGGAGTCCACCAAAAATGGCATATCGTCATTGATGACTTCAACCACGGTACGGGTGCTTTCCCAACCGTTTTCCTCCAAATTCGGGTTGTAGACCCTTACTTTGATTTCAGTGCTTTTGCGCTCTCGCCAATATTTCAGCAATGAAACCGCCATGCCAGCCCAGCAGGTTGACGGCTTTTCCGCCAACTCCTCGGCCGGCGTGCGGGCGAGCAAAGCCCGGGTAAATATTTCGGCCTCGGCCAATTTTGGCGCAGCAACGCTGCTTTTTAGGAGTTCCAAAATTGCATTCAGTGGGTGCAATTGCGTCATGAGCGCTTCCTCGGTGTCGATCAAAAAGGTGTTGATTAAAAAAGCAAATTTGGCGAAGGATACCTAGATTGTCGCTACACTCCAGCGCTTTCATCTAAACGTCACCTTACATCAACAAATTAAAGGCTTTGCGATGCGTATCTTGAACTTCACTTTGGCGCTATTGCTAGCCATGCCGTGCTTAGCCGCCACCTCGATTTCCAGCATTCCGGGTACGCGCGGGGTGCGCATAGTCGGGCAAGCCGCAGGCGATGCCTTGGGCTTTAACAATATGACCGCACTCGGCGACATCAACGGCGATGGCCGCAGCGATATTGCCGTCGCCGCACCCGGTGTTGATCGTGCGGGCGCTACCGACGTCGGCGCGGTGTATGTGCATTTTGGCGCGGACGGCAATTTGGCGAATCTGGATGTCAGCACCTTAAACGGCGCGAATGGCTTTAAAATTTTAGGTAGCGCATTGGCGCAGAACAGCCAACTCGGAATTTTCACCACCGGCATTGGCGATGTAAATAACGATAATGCCAGCGATCTGCTGATCGGCAGCCGGGGCGTGCTGCAAGGTACCGCGCAAATCGGCCGCGCCTACGTCATTTTCGGTAAACCCACCGGCCAAAGCTTTCCAGCAAGCATCGATGTTTCTAACCTGGGCAGCGCCGGTGTGGTGCTTAATGGTGCTACCGGCAACGATTTTTTTGGACTTGACGCCGTCAGCGGCGGCGGCGATCTTAACGGCGATGACATCGAAGACTTTGCCATGGGCGCGGAAGGCTTCAACGGCTTAGGCGGCATCGTTTATCTAATTTTTGGGCGCACCGTTTGGCCCACTTCCCTCAGCGTTGGCGCTGAAGCGGCCAGCAGTGTAGTGAAGTTCACACAAGAGTCCGCTGGCGACCAGCTCGGCAGCTACGTTAGCGTCGGTGCCGACATCAATAATGATTCGCGCAGCGATTTATTTATCAATGCCTATGCCGGTGATGCCACCGCCAATAACGGCGAAGGCAAACTCTACGTGGTGTTTGGACACCCAGCGAGCGTGCCATTTGCGGCCAGCCAAAGCGTAGGCGCATTGAATGGCTCCGACGGTTTTCAAGTACGTGGCAATACAGTTTTCTCAGGCTTTGGCTCGCCGGTAATCGCCTTGGGGGATTTCAATGGCGATGGCTTGGGGGACTTTGCCGCGTCCGGCGTCGTCGGTGCGGGAAGCACGGCATTGATTTACGGCAAAGCCAACTGGGACGCCATCAACAGCATTTCCCAACTAACCGGCCCCGACGGCACGCGGTTTGCCGGAAGTGCATCAGGGGATGCAGCAGGCGCATATTTAGCCGCCCCAGGGGATGTCAACGGCGATGGCAAAGACGATTTAATGATCAGCGCACCCGGTGCGGATATCACTGGGCTCAGCAATGTAGGCAAGGTGTATCTGATCTATGGCACGGACGCACCATTGGCCGCCGACGTGAACTTAAGCGCGGTTGAGTCAACAATCGCTGGCGAGGTATTTCAAGGTACGACCGCAGGATTTGCCGCCGGGCCCATTTCCGCCATAGGCAAATTTAGCAACGTCGATATTTTGCCGGATTTTGTTATTGGCTCGGAAACAGCTAATGGCGACGTGTATGTCGTGACCAAAGCCAATGGCAACCTATTTAGAAACGGATTTGAAAACTAATGGCTGAGCCCAGAAAGGCGGCAACTTACTTTGTTCTGATTACCGTCTTCATTGATGTGCTTTCCTTTGGCCTAATCATTCCGGTATTGCCACACCTAATCGCCAGCTTTTACGATGGTGACCAAGGCAAAGCGGCAACCGTAAGCGGCTGGTTGAGCGCCGGTTATTGGACGCTGCAGTTTCTGTTTTCGCCGCTGATTGGCGCGCTCTCGGATCGCTTTGGCCGCCGTCCGATTTTGCTGGCCAGCAATTTAGCGATTGGCTTTGACTTCATCATGATGGCGCTGGCAACGGCGATGCCTTTGCTCTACGTTGGCCGCTTAATCAATGGCTTGGTATCGGCGAATTTTTCCACCGCAGCGGCCTATATTAGTGACGTGACCGCGCCGGAAAAACGCGTGCAAGCCTTTGGACTTATGGGTGCGGCGTTCGGTATGGGGTTTGTGGTGGGCCCCGCATTAGGCGGCGTGCTCGGCCATTTTGATCCGCGTCTACCGTTTTGGCTGGCTGCGGGCATGAGCATCGCCAATTTTTTTTATGGCTATTTTGTGCTGCCCGAATCGCTCGAGCCGGAACTGCGTGTGCCGCTCAATTTTGCCAAAGCCAACCCTTTCGGTGCACTCAAATGGTTGAGCGAAAAACCGGCGCTATTTGGCTTGGTCGGCATTAGCTTCCTAACCAGTTTCGCACACGTGGTTTATCCAAGCACGTTCGTGATGTACGCCGATTACCGCTATGGTTGGGGCGCGATCACGGTGGGGCTTACCCTGGGCGCGGTTGGGGTATTCGCCGCCATCGTGCAAGGTGGGTTGATTAAAAGAATTCTGCCGATATTAGGGGAACGCCGCATGGTGCTGGTCGGACTGGCCTGCGGTATTATCGGCTTTACTGGCTACGGATTGGCACCAAGCGGCGTTTGGTTCTGGGCTTGCCTGCCGATCATGGCGTTTTGGGGCTTGACAGGGCCGGCGGTGATGAGCCTGTCCACGCGCTTGATCGGCCCGAGCGAACAGGGCCGCTTGCAAGGCGCAACCACCTGCCTTTCTAGCCTAGCAAACATGGCCGGCCCGGTGATTTTCACGCAGCTTTTCAATGGCTTTATCCACACCGGCAAGCAGAGTGGCCGCTTTGGCATTGAACTGCCGGGTGCGGCGTTTTTCCTGTCTGCGGCGTTGTTAGTGGTCGCACTTGCGCTGGCTTGGCGGGTGACTCGACCGAAAACCGTTGCACCGGCGCAAGTAATGGAGTCCGCATCATGAATTTAACTGATTCTGCCGCTGCTGCGTTCAATGTCTAGGATGTGGCTATGCTGTTGATTGGCTTGGGCGCATGACACCACATCAAAAGTTTGTCCGACCCTATTTGCCGTGAAATACTGACTTAATTATTGAGCGCATCTTCTGTTTTTGACACTTGCGGCGCACATTACAAGAAATGTACTGTACGTACATATGATCTCAACAAGGTAACGGCAATGATTTCACTTACCGATATGCGCACTAGGCTGTTTAAATTGGCCGATCAAGTCGTTGCCACTGGCGAGCCGCTGCTAATCGAGCGTAA
>JAYTAO010000346.1:0-3782 GCA_043737435.1 Rhodanobacteraceae bacterium
CGGTACGGTGGTGCCTATGCCAGCCTATGGCAAAGGTTCTGCCTTTAAAATGGGTTTCTCGACCGACCCATTAAAAATGACGAACTTAATGCGGGTGCAGGCGAACAAAGTCATCGCAAAACCTTACACCTGCCCGGACTTGCTGAGCTGGAATGACGGCGCCGCCAAGCTCAAGGAAAACTTGGCGAATCCGATGTTGGGTATGGTGGCGATGGTGAAAGGTTTTGGTTTTAGCTTCGATGAGTTTCAAATGGATTTCGCAGCGGAAAAGCCGGAGCCGCGCGGCATCAGTGGCAATGTCGCGTTGTTTACCGATCAACCGGAGGCCGTGTTGGGCATGGTGCAGGGCTACGTCACGCAACTGGCAAACACGAAACCCAAATTGGGCGGCAAACCGGTAAAACTTGATCCGGCGATATTTGCAGGCCTACCCGCGGGCAGTCTGAGTGCGAACGAAGGCTATGCCGCAATGAGTCCGGCCATGATCATCGTGGGTGTGGGTAAAAACCGGGAGGCTGATTTGACTGCTTTGCAAAATGCGCCAAGTAGCAAAAACGGTGAGGCGTTCGAGCTTTCCTACGGCAGTGCGTTGCTTGCGCTTTCACTCGGGTCGATGGAAAAAGTCAAAGCTGGCATGCCGGCTGAAGACCAGGAAGGCTTTGCGCAAATGATGGAAATCCAAAAGGCCATGATGGCGCAGATGGAATCGGTGGGCTCGACGATTGCCTTCACCAAAAATGGCGTCGAGGTCGTTTCTACGACGCGCTTTAAAAAATAGTTTGATTGTTGGTATTGCCAACGCTTCATGTTTGATCGGCTAGGCTCGCGGGATGAAAAAATATCCCGCAGGCACTCGCCAAGTTGGCTTGGCCGACAAACATGTCTTCCTTCTCATTTTTTTGGTTGCCATCGCCGCCGGTTTCGGCCTATGGCTGGGTTCGCAAATGCAAACATCGTCTGGTGCAAAAGTGACGACGGTTAGCACGGATGCCAGTGTTGATCCCCACGCTTTTAAAAGCCTGTTGCTATACCCAGCAGCAAAAGTGATCGCGCCCTTTAGCTTAAAAAAAAGTGACGGTGGCGAGTTTACGCTGGCAGGCTTGCGAGGGCACTGGACGCTGTTGAGCTTTGGTTTTACCAGTTGCCCGGATGTTTGTCCTACCACCTTGACCGAGCTAAGCGCGGTGTACGGCATTCTTAAACTGCCCAGTTTGCAAGCAGCCGCAGCGCAAATCGTGTTTGTTTCCATCGATCCGGAACGCGATACGCCGGAAACTTTGGCCAGCTATGTCACACACTATAACCCAGCATTCATTGCCGCCACGGGAGACATTCCGGCGTTGACCGCGTTCGCGACCAATTTAGGCGCGGTATTCGAAAAAGAAGCGACTGGCCCAGGCGTGCAGGACTACACGATGGCGCACACCGCCTCTATTTTTCTGATCAATCCGCAGGGGCAATTAGCGGCAATCGCGCGCCCAATTGAGCAATCGCGGTTCGACTGGCCGCAGTTACGCAACGACGTCCCCGCGTTTTTGAGTAGTCAATTGCCCTCTATAAGTGGATCAGCTGCTGATCAAGGAGCTCGACCATGATTAAGCACGATTTGGCGTTGGCATTGCAGTACGCATTGCCACATCGGTTTCTGAGCCGACTCATGTTTTATTTGACGCGTAGCGAATGGCGCTGGCTGAAAAATACCTTTATTTGTCAAATAGTGAAGCGTTACCGGGTAGACATGAAAGATGCGTTGGAACCAGATTTAGCCGCTTACCCAAGCTTTAATGCCTTTTTTACCCGCGCCCTCAAGCCCGGTGCCCGCCCAATTGCTACTGGGTCAGACTTGCTTTTATGCCCAGCAGACGGCGCGATTAGTCAAGCTGGCGTGGTTACCGACGGCAGAATTGTGCAGGCCAAAGGCATGGACTACAGCGCAGCAGAGCTTTTAGGCGATAGCGATCTAGCGAAAACATTCGCGCACGGCAGTTTTGCCACGGTGTATTTAAGCCCGCGCGACTACCACCGCTTGCATATGCCAATTTCCGGCAAACTTGTGCGCACTTTGCACGTGCCAGGGCGGCTTTTTAGCGTTGCGACTTGGACGGCGGAGGCCATTCCGCGCCTTTTTGCGCGCAACGAAAGGCTGGTCTGTATTTTTGAAACCGAGCACGGTTTGGTTGCTTTGGTGCTGGTAGGAGCGATTTTTGTGTCCAGCATTGACACCGTTTGGGGCGGCACCGTTACCCCGCCATATGCGCATAAAATTGTCGATGCGCTGCTCGACGATGGCCCGAGTTTGGCGGCGGGTGCGGAAATGGGGCGCTTTAATATGGGCTCGACCGCGATTGTATTAACCGAAAAGCCGATCCAGTTTGATGCCGATATTGCGGCTGCAGCATCGGTAAAAATGGGTAGGTCTTTGGGGCGGTTTGCGGATTGATTTAATCTAAGCTGGTCTGGCAGCTAATCAGGATGAAACTCCCACTATTTAAATTCGAAGTTGCAATACCCTCTTCCATTGATCCCCGCCTGCGGCGAGCACGGTTTAGGCAACGGCATTTAGCTCATTGTTGACAATCCAAGGCCGTATTTTAGCGAGCACAACGGCTAGTTTTTCTCTCATTTGCGCCGCATCGTAATCGATTTGTAAACCCACCCAGAAGCCCTCGGACATGCCAAAAATTTTTTCGCAAGTCGCAAACCGATGTCGACGGTAATAGCGCGCGAGCCTGCAACGATTTCACTGACGCGCCGTTGAGAAACGCCATTTTGTTTTGACCTGTCAAAACAACAAAACAAAAAGTCCTTTGCTAAGCGATATTGAGTTATGCCCATGGGTTTAGGAAATTCTTCAAGCAGGATTTCGCCTGGGCTGGGATAGGGGACTTTGCGCATAGATTTCTCCAGCCACTGGCATTCTGGCTGCGCGCGTTGCGCTAAGCGTCTGCGATATTCCGGGTTCTGATATGGGCCTTCCAGCACTGTAGCGACAGCCATCGTCGGCCCACCCATTATTTGCCCTAAAACTTAATTTCAAACCCCAAACCGACGCGGTCAGCATCATCACCGGCAATTTGATATCGGTCAAAGTTTAGGCTCAGATCAAAACGCTCATTGAACTGGTAACCCAGGCCTAGACCATAGTAGACGTCACTTTCAGTACGCCCAGGATAAGTATCGGTCCGATGCGCTCCTAAGCGGCTTTGTGCAAACACACCGCTGTCACTCAGGGGCAAGCGCGCTGCCAAACCTAACTCAACACTTTCCAACTGCAAGCTCGGGTAGACGATTGCCGGGCAGATTTGACCGCCACACGTGGTTTGATAGTCGCCAAAATCGCTATACCCAGCTTCAATGCCCAGCCAAGGTAAAAACCGCCAACCAATATTGAGGCCAAAACTCGAGTCGCTGTCATCGACAAGGAAGCGTGAGCCTAAATTGACCTGGGCAACATTTGCTCGAGCATAAAACCCCAACTGGGGGTCCTGCGCATTGATCGACGCGGAAAAAAGCCCTGCGCTTAAGGCCAAAGTGGATAAAAACAAAATCTTGCTCATATTTTTCACTCCTTCAAGATTTACGCTGAACTTCGAAAACATGCGGAAAACAATATTTTTCAACACTGTCGCACTGAGCTAAACACCGCGTCAATTATTTTTATGTGGCGTAACGATTCGCCCAAGAGAGTAATTTGCAGAATAGATAACAGTCATGAGGACATCCTCCACTTTTTTGCAAGCGCTAGCGATGCCGTCGCGCTAATTAAAGGCGGCGATTAACCT
>JAYTAO010000347.1:0-3740 GCA_043737435.1 Rhodanobacteraceae bacterium
GTTAGTGACGCCAAGCGCGCGTCTGCGCCGCCGCTCCAAGCAGGCACAAACCGGCGGGCGCTGTAAACCACGGGCGGCAGCGCTTCAATCGCGCGCGCCAGTTCGGGTTTGCCCTCGGTGGCTTGCTTCCAAATTTGCCAAGCATAAGAAGCGAGATCGACTTCGTCGTCCGAGTCATCAAGCGAACCCGATTTTTCGGTGTACAAATCGCGAATCGCTTGGATTTCATCTTCCTCAAAAAACGCTTCATCGGTGCCGACCACTTCAGCATTTTCATTGAGCCGCTGCTGGATGCGCGCACGCAAGCGAATCAGGCGCTCCACACCCTCGGCGGGTATGAACGAGTAACAATGAATCTGTTCAGCCAATTGCCCAATGCGATCAACGCGGCCCGCGCGCTGAATTAAACGAATAATGGCCCAAGGCAAATCGAAGTTCACCACGACATTGCAGTCTTGCAAGTTCTGGCCCTCAGATAAGACATCGGTACAAATCAGCACCCGAAGTTCGTCACCTCGCTTCGCGTCCTTCTTAGTATCTTGGCGATTCGACTTCGGCGAGAACCTACAGGCGATGGCAAACGGGTCAGCAGTTGCACCGGTGGCGACATCAAGTTGTTTCACGCCAGCGTTACGCAATTCACGCGCCAAATAGCGTGCAGTATCGGCGAACTGCGTGAATACCAGGACTTTATCTTTGCAGTGACGGATGTGTACCAGTTTCAATAACTCCGCCAACTTGCGATCTGCGCTTGGGCGCCATTTTCCCTGAGCCGCAAGCAGGCTTTGCAAACAGCGTGTATCGACTAATAGATGCTCAGCCAGCTCCGGCTTGAACAGCTTTGCGCTAATCCACTTGAAGCGCTTTTTATATTCCCCGGCATATTGCTGATAAATCGATTTGGCTTTGCTCAGGCCAAGATCAGCGGCATCAATTTCACTCGGCTGCTCAACAATCCCATCCAGTAAATCTTCCGCATCCCCCACTAAACCATCGCTATCTTCATCAATTCGAGCTGCATCCAGCAGGCCAGGATCTTGCACGCCTAAGGGCAAATCTAGCCCGTTCTCGATGGCGTAGAGGTAAATTTCATTGCGCAAAATATGGCGCTCAATCGATAGCAAAAACGAATAGCCGTTCGATTCCAAACGCTTGAAAAGATTGGTTCGACAAAAGCCCATCAAGCGCTTTCCCGCTCGGCCCAAATTGCTAATGAGCTTAATTTCACTCTGGCTTGCAGTCTTGACCGCCTGCGCCAGCACGTAGTTACCCAAGCCGTATCGTGGCACATGAAGCGAGTTTATTTCATCGACCACTGCGTCCGAATACAGCCGGGCATAGCTATCAGTAACGTCCTTGTCATCCACCGGAAAGCCCAAGGAACAAGGCTTTCGCACCGGAAAATAGCGCTTTTCGTTGCTTGCGGTCAGCAAAAACGGGCGGCCTTTTTCATCGGTCTGGGTGTAGTGCTTTAAGATAAAGCTGCGCGTGCGTCGAACCATATAAAGGCGAATCAGTTCGCGCCAATCATCAAACTCGTCGCTTTTTTCAATCGCCACGATCGAATGGGCTTTGCATTGCCACCTGCGTTCAAACTCGGCTTCGCTGAGCCCAGCCTTGCGCATGTAGTGCTCCGGGCGTATGCCAATGTTGGCTTTTTCGTCAATAAACAAGCGCAGCTGGCTGGAAAGGTCGGTCTTAGTTTTGTTGTACGGTGTCGCGGTCAATAAAATAACTTTGGCGTCGCTATGCTTTATGTAATCGCTAATGGCCTTATACCGGCGGCCTTCTCGATTGCGAAGATTGTGGCTTTCATCAATCAGCACCAATTGATAGCGCTTAAGTTCGGGCAGCCTTTTAGTGACTTGCGATAGCGACATGACCTGACCGCGTAAGCCATAGTCGGTGCGGTAGTGTTCCCACATAGGCACCAAGTTTTTGGGGCAGATAATCAGGGTTTCATAACCCAAATCGTCTTCAAACATGCGTGCCAACGCCGTGGCCATCATCGTCTTACCTAGCCCAACCACATCGCCAATCATCACGCCTCCACGCCGGTGCAAATGCCGTGCTGCGATTTTTACGGCACTTTTTTGGAACTCAAATAGTTCGTTTTCAAAACGCCCCGACAGTCGAAACTGGCTCAAGCCCGCGCGCGCTTCGGTACTTAGGTGATAGGCCATATTCAGATAAATATGGAACGGCGGAATTGGCTCTGTCCTGGCCCAACTACTTTCAATAATCGCCGCAAGTTCTTGGGACACATCCAGCGCCCAGCGCTCGTTCCAACGCTCGTTAAACCAAGCCGCCAACTGATGCGTACCGTGGTGATCCAGCACATCGACGTTGAGTTCACCTTGGCCGGATATTCCCCGCACCGTCAAATTGCTGCTTCCCACAAAACCGGTTATCGGATTGTTGACGTCGTCTCTAAATAATAAATACAGCTTGGCGTGCAGGGCATAGGGCAGAAATAATTTGACCACCGCTTGACCTGCGCGAAGTTGAGCGGAAAGACGCTGCAAGCCTTTTTCATCTTTGCCGGTTGGGATGCCCAGCGTGATTTGTTCGCGTAAATGGGCGGCGAACTGCGTTTTGAAACGCACGGCCGAGGCGTTATCAATGCCGCCCTCAATTTTGTCCGCGCGATATAAATCACGAATTTCTTCATGATCTGGCCGCTGCATACCCACCAAAACCCGACAAATTTGCCCGTTTTCAGGAACCCAGTTTTGAATGATGTCATCAATGGCTTGCCAGCCACGAAGGTTCAAATAGCCAACACAAAAATCTGATCGTTGCGACACGGACAGTGTCGCCCTAAGCGCTGTGAGTAAATCGTTTTGAATGTTGTCAAAAATTCGGGGCATTTCTATTCTCAGTCACTGATTGCCGCAGTTTGCCTCAAACGCGGATGAGTTGCGCTTGAGTGACAATTTAGTTGTTGAGCATCGGACAGAAGTTGCAAGAATCCGAGTCTCGCCTGCAATTGGCTTTGACAGCACCATGAATTTAACGCGACCGCCTGATCGCACTAACCCAGCTTCGCTAACCCAGCCACGCTACTCTTGCGCGCTTGGATTTTTCGCAACCGGCGGCACTGGCGCAAAATAGCCGACGGTCGCCAGCAGCGCGCCTACCAAGCATGGCGGTTTGCTGGTGCGGGTGTTTTTGCCTGGGGCGCAGGTTTTAGTTTGATGAAACAGCGGGCAATGTGCCGAGTGAAGGCATAAATTGTCAGCCCGGGTAAAAACCACGGGCTGCCTTTTGTTTTGCCTGAGCAAAATACTCAAGCTCAACTTTTATACATCAAATATGCAGCATCAACCGCACTGGGTCTTCCAGATAGTTCTTCACGGCCACTAGAAACTGCACGGCGTCTTTGCCATCAATAATGCGGTGGTCGTAGCTGATTGCGACAAACATCATCGGTGCGGCAATCACGGCACCATTTTCGACAATCGCGCGCTCTTTGATGGTGTGCATGCCAAAAATGGCGCTTTGCGGCGGGTTGACGATAGGCGTGGAGAACAAGCTGCCGAATACGCCGCCGTTGGTGATGGTGAAAGTGCCGCCCTGCAGGTCTTCTAGCTGCAAACCGCCTTCGCGCGCTTGTTTGGCGAAGGTGCCGATGTTGCGCTCAATGTCCGCCAAGCTTTGCGATGCGGTGTTGCGCAGCACCGGCACCACCAGACCTTTTTCGGTGGCAACCGCAACGCCGATATCGTGATAGGCGTGAT
>JAYTAO010000348.1:0-3736 GCA_043737435.1 Rhodanobacteraceae bacterium
CAAGCCGTTCAATCTGGAGCAGATGCGCAAAATGTATATGAACCCAGATGGCAGCCTGTGGCGCGTAACCGATAAGGTTGAAGATGCGCCTGCTCCGGCGGGTGCTGGCGGTAAGCCGAATTAAGTTGCTCGGTAATTGCCATCACACCATCAATTTCACTGATGGTGTGATGCAGTCAAAAGCACGGTAAACTTTACCGATGGAAACTATTCGCACCCGAACGCATGCAGAAAATGGCCACATTACGGTCGATGTTCCTGCGCATTGGAATGACAAAGATATTGATGTCATTTTAGTTGCGAACGACTTGCCGATATCCGCAAGCGGGGACAAGCTGGACGCAAAAATAGGCAATGGGGCGCACATCATGGCAATCGCCGAAGCCATTATTGCAAAAGGTGGTGTCACGTGGCCCATGGATGTCATGGAATGGCAACACTCTGAACGTCAGGATCGTCCACTGCCCGGTCGGGAATGAGGGCACTGCTGGATAGCAATATTGTTATTCCGATTTCAAATCAAAAGGATAATGAGGCACCGATGTGAGGATCGACGACGGCGCACTGTATGTGCGTCTAGGAGACCGGATCGAGGTAACGAAATTAGCCAAATGATTTGGAATTGGAATTATTTATGCTTTGGTTCCTGAGAACGTACGGGATTTTCAGTGGATACCAAAATTGCATGTGGTGAATCCATTTATTGAAGTCGTCTAGTTCTACAATTCCAACGCTCAGACCACTTGTAACTGTATTGATACAGCAATACAGTCAGCGACATGCCAGCGCCCCCATTCCAGCTTGATCCCAGCTCCACCGAGCCGCTTTACCGCCAGTTGATGGCTCAGGTGCGGCGTTTTGTCGCCGCCGGTGTACTCCAACCCGGCACCGAGCTGCCAAGCGTGCGCGATCTGGCACAGAGCTTTGCGATCAACCCGATGACAATTTCCAAGGCCTACAGCTTGCTTGAGGCCGAAGGCGTGTTGAGCCGCCCGCGCGGCGCGCGCATGCAGGTCGCGGAAATCGTAGGCGCGCATTTAAGCCAAGCCGAGCGGCTACGGCTATTGCGCCCTGCCCTGGAAATCGTGCTGCGCCAAGCACACGAATTGGGCTTGGCGCGCAGTGAAATTGAAGCCGCCCTAAAAAATGTTCTTGATGAGTTAGAGGAAAAGTTATGAGCGAAAACGTGCTGTCACTTCATAACATCGTCAAGTTCTACCCCGGCTCGCATGGGCTGTCGATGGTCAATTTGCAGATTGCGCCTGGGGATATTGTCGGCTTAGTCGGCAGCAATGGCTCCGGCAAAACCACACTTTTAAAAACCGCGCTCGGCTTACTCAAACCGGATCACGGTGAAGCTTGGCTATTCGGCGAGCCTGCACTGAAACTCAGTGACGCCAGCAAAGCCCGACTCAGCTACGTGCCGCAAGAACACGACGTGTTCGGCTGGCTGCGTGGCGACGAGCTATTGGCGCTGATGCGTGGCATGTACCCGAACTGGGACGAGCGTCAGGCACTCGAGCTATGTGCGCGTTGGGGCGTGCGACTGGCGCAAAAAATTAGCGCGATGAGCATTGGCGAGCGTCAACGCCTACATATTGTGCGCGCGCTGGCCAGTCAGCCAGAGCTTTTGATTCTGGATGAACCCGTCGCCAGCCTAGATCCCGCTGGCCGCCGCGAGTTTTTGCGTGAGATTGTAGGGCGATGTGCCGAATTTTCCAGCGATACCGGCCGCATTACGCCAACGGTTTTATTTTCCAGCCACATCGTCAGTGATCTGGAACGCTGCGCCAACAAAGTTGCGGTTTTGCATAAGGGCGTGCTGATCTTGTTTAGCGAACTGGATCAAATCAAAGAACGCTTAATTCGTATCACCACGCCGAATTTTCCCGAGCTGCGCGCCAAGAAGCTGCCGGGGTTTTTGCACTACAAAGCGCTGGAAAAGCAACAAAAACAGGTGCTGTTGATGTTGCCACCAGAGTTAGCCATCTCTGATGTATTGCAAGAATTGCCGGTGGCAGTGGCTGCCAGCATTGGCTTAGAGGATTTTTTGGTGGAGTTGGGCGCGTGAGAACTCCAATCTTTGCCATAGCCGGGAAAGCGCGATGATCTATCAAGACGACTCAAAACTTTTCATAGGCAACGGCCCGCCTTGGTTCCGTAATAGTGTGTTTGGTCTAGCCCTGCATCACTTTCGTACCAACTATTACGGCTGGGGGTATGCAGCCTGTGCGTTCATAGCGCTGATTTTTGGGGCTTTATGGAGCCAACATTGGCAGTACGCAATCGCATATGCATGCGCGTTTGGCTCAGAAAGCCTTGCTAAATCAATGCATTGGGCGGCTAAAACGCATGAGGAATTCAATGGCGTTCGCTTTCCTGTTCGCGGATCTAGCTCGCGCCTTCAAATCGTCGCGTTTATCCTTATCTGGACACAAATTGGCAGCTTGCCATTACTTACGCTTCCTGAAGCCGATTCGTTAACAAGCTACCTTTTGGTCTCTGCGGGACTCGCCTTGTCTTTCAGAATAGGACTGCAAATTGGACTGTCAGCTTTGCTTTTTCCTTGGTTGGTCATAATCTCTGGTCAACTCGATGCGCACCTGCCATCTGTCGTATGGGTTTGGATACTCGTCGCATTTGCGATCCTTAGTTACCTAATCTCGACACACACGTGGCAATCATGGGCGGTAAACACCGAAAAGTTGATCCGCGTTACATCGTTTAAACGCCGAACACTCAATCATTTTCTAAATATTCGCCCTATTTTAAATATCGTTGTACTCAGCGCACTCGCACTATCGATAATTTTAATAGCGTTGGAATATTCGTTTTGGAAAGAAAACATGCCTCGAAAATTGCTGTGGACGGGGTCCACCTACTTGGTTTTGTTTGCAACACTCCTGAGCCTAGTAAAAGCCACGCAATGGCTTATGCGATTCAAAGAGCACGCTCTGCTAAAAACTGTTCCGTCGATGTCGGTTATTAAGCTTCAAAGCGCGCTATGGCGCGATGTCGCGGTTTTTATCATCGCCGTACCGGGCGCAGTCATGTTGCCTCGCATTGTCGAATGGCGAATCCATCCGAACGCGTTTATTTCAAGCGAAGCACGTTACCTAGTAACCAGTTTGGGCTGCGTTTTGGATGTTTCGCTCATTGTACTTTGGGGCTTGATGGCGCAACTGAGGACTGAGATGACCTACTACGGCGTTACCTTCGCAGGTCTAATGTTTATGAGTATCTTTTTTGTTGGCGTAACGTCTGACGACCCAAATTCCAGCTACGTTTTGACCTCTCTGCTGATTGCACTGGTATATCTGAACTACCGCGAACGTCGGCTTTGGCTGGGCGCACCCGAACGGCTCTTGTCCGCGCGAGTGCTTGATTAAGCAGGGGTCAAAGAAGGTATCAGTTTGAATCGTACCCTTTCAAGGGCGTCGCTTAGTTGGCTTGCTCAGCGCCCTTTAGGCACAGTCCCGCATTTGCAGCAACGGAAATAAGCCATGAAATCGGCTCAAAAAATACGTAAGCATGTGGTGGTCATCGGCGGTGGTTTTGCAGGGCTTTGGTGCGTGCGCGGCTTGGTGAAGGCGGATGTGCAAATCACGCTGATTGATCGCGCGAATCACCATTTGTTCCAGCCTTTACTGTACCAAGTCGCGACCGCCGGGCTGTCGGCGGGCGATATCGCGGCACCGCTGCGCACCATTTTGCGCAATCAAGCGAATGTCAGCGT
>JAYTAO010000349.1:0-3735 GCA_043737435.1 Rhodanobacteraceae bacterium
ATTTTCATTTGCCGGGTATTTGATCGCATCTTTTTCCGTCATCAGCAGCGTCCTAGTCCTGCCATTGTCTGCAAGCAGCGCTTGCCATTGCGCCTGCGATAACACGCCATGATCAGCAACGGGAACGGCCTCGATAACCATTCCATGATCGCGCAGGGATTGATAAAACCGCTCTGGGTTGCCAATACCCGCTAGCGCGTAGACCGGCCCGGCGGCGAACAGGTTAAGCGCCCGCTGTTCGCCTGTTTTGGTATTGATCGCAACACCACCGATCAAGCGCATGCCAAATTCGCCAGAGTTATCTATGCGGGCATTAGGCGCATTGTCGGCGAGTGTGCACACGCGCAAGGGATAGCGTGCGGCAAGATTAACGGGAAGTGCTTGCCGTAGCGGTCCTGCGGGCAACAGCCGCGCATTGCCGAATCGGCGTGTGCCATCAATAACCAAAATTTCTACCGTACGCGGCAGGCGCGCGTTTTGTAGGCCGTCATCGCAAATCAAGACGTTGCATTCGTGCTTGAGCGCGTGTGCGGCGACGATGCGATCACGGCAGACGGCAACCGGAACGCCAGTGCGTTGGGCAATCATCCAAGGCTCATCACCACATTCACGCCAGTCCGAATCAACCGCGCGGCGAACGATCAGCGCTGTGCGGCGATTGCGATAGTTGCCACCGTAGCCTCGGCCGATTACGCCGGGTTTAAAACCAGCCGCCAGCGCTTGCTCTACTAGCCAAATCACCAACGGCGTTTTGCCGCTACCGCCTACCGTCAAATTCCCCACCACGATAATGGCGGGCAGGCCGGTGATGTTGGGTGCCGCTTTGATGCCCTGCCAGCTTAGGTCTAGCCAACGCAGGCACTGATAAACCGGCACCAGCGCGCGCAGCAGGATCGACGGGGTTTTGCTGCCGTACCATTGCCGGTTCAGCCACGCCTCAATTTTGGCGCGCATTTTGTGGCTCCGGGGGCAATTTTGGATTTTTCGAATGTTGCGTGACCAATTTCAACTTGCCTGCTTTTAAATTGCGTATTTTTAGGTGGTATTTCACTGCGTTTAGGACTCGATCTTTAGGGGCACAATGCGCTAGCGTTGCGCACATTGATTTACCCCAAAAAATTTTGATTCCCCAGAGTTTTTATCAACTAACTGCTTTGGGATTAACCAGCAAAATGGAGCACGAAATTCAATGACGCAAGCGAAATATGCCTCAATTGATGAGGTTGTGCCCGATGCGGTGCACGCCTTGGTTCAAAGCGATAAGAAACTTAAACCTTGGATTGAAAAAATTGGCGCGTTGGCACTGCCGAAACGCCAACCTTTTGAGCTCGTCGATGCGTTAGCGCGCTCGATTTTATTTCAGCAACTCCATGGCAAAGCGGCGGAAACGATTGTTCGACGTTTAGAAGCGCTGGCCGGGGAAACCGTGTTTAGCGCAGGCGCGCTAGCACGCTTGAGCGCGGCAGAATATCGCGGTGTGGGCGTGTCGGGAAATAAGGCAAAAGCACTGCATAGCTTGGCCGACGTGGCTTTTAGCGGCGGTCTGCCGGGGCCTAGGCAGCTGATAAAGTTCGATAATAGTGAACTAATTAAAATGTTAACTCCCATACACGGAATTGGTGCCTGGACGGTGCAGATGCTGCTTATTTTTCGTATGGGGCGTGGCGATGTTTGGCCGGTGGATGATTTCGGCGTGCGCAAAGGCGTGCAGATAGCGCACAAAATGGCGGAAATGCCTACACCCAAAGAATTGGCCGCGTTATCGGAAAAGCTATGGGCACCGCATTTTTCGCTGGCCGCTTTGTATTTTTGGCGCATTGCGGATTTAAGCAAACCGCCGAAGGCAGCCAAAGTAGACGTCGTCAAAGTTGTAAACGCAGTCAAAGTACCTGCGTTAGCGAAAAAGCCGCCGACCAAAGCAGCGCCGACAATCATTAAAGCCAAAGCGCTACTGCCGTGCACTTTGGCGAAAGCGGTTTCGGTTAAAAAAGCGCCGGCAAAAAAGCGTGCGGTCGCGCTATGAGCTCGCTTTTAGATTCCTACACCCTGGTCAACATCGAAATGCTCAAACTGGGCGCAGAGCTGCACAGAAGCATGCCCGCATCCGAGCATTGTCAGGCGCGCATTGAGTTAAAGCTGTCACCACAGGCGCCAATCGCCGATTCCGTGATGCAAATTGGCCAAATTATGAATGCCCGCCTGGGCGTGCTTGGCTTGCCGCCTAATGGGCGTGAAGAGGACAAGCTATTTACGCTTGAAGTGGTGATCAACGCGATTTACCGGCCGCTGCTGGATCAATTTGGGCAACCGATTGGCGACGTCAGTTTTGATGCGTTTAACCGCGGCCATACCTCTTTGACGCGCCAGCTTTTTCCTTTGTTAGAGCGGCGCGCGCATCAGCTGTTGTTGGAGTTGGGTTTAAACCATATCCGGCTACCGATGGATTTAGTACACGAACCGCAGGCGGAATCGGCGATCCGCCCGGCTTACCACTAAGGCCGCAATTGCAAAGTTAAAGCAAGGGTGAGTACGCGGTTCAACGGGCCAATCCCAACAAATAAATTGGATGTGTAAATGGCAAGTCCCATGGATTTAGCAGTTCCTAGTGATCTCGAATTATTTGAGCAAGCGAAACACTTTGGTGACGCGCTGATGACGCAGCGATTGAAACTGGCCACCGCCGAAAGTTGCACTGGCGGTTGGGTCAGTAAAATAGTGACGGAAGTGCCTGGCTGCTCGGATTGGTTTGATTGCGCGTTCGTCGCCTACAGCTATGAAGCCAAAGAGTCCGCATTGGGCGTGCCGCGCGTGATGCTCGAGCAATTTGGCGCGGTCAGCCAAGAGGTGGTCACCGCGATGGTGCGCGGCGCGCTGTCGCGTTCGCGTGCGAATGTGGCGTGTTCGATTACCGGAATCGCCGGGCCCTCGGGCGCGGTTCCAGGCAAGCCGGTGGGTACCGTGTGGCTGGCCTGGGGCCGTGGCCATCACCCACCGTTAGCGCGGCGCTTTTTATTTGAGGGCGATCGAGACGCGGTGCGCAGGCAAACGGTGCGTGCGGCGTTTATAGGGTTGACGGAGTTAATTGCTGAGCGACTTGCCAGCAGCTGACAAAAACTATGCCAAATTATTCCATCCGCCTCAGAGTCAGCACCAAAACATCCCGATACGCCGGAAGTTTCGGATCGCGCGCATGCACTGCTGTAACCCCGTGAAAAATACGGCTATCGTCCAGCCAAACCGCTTCTAAAGGCTGGGACAAAGTAAAACTGCCCACTTCCAGCCCGCCCGCTAAATGCACCGTAGTAGTGCCAGCAGCGATATTTTCCCGTGCCACCATGAGTACCAACACGTAGTCCACGCCATCGCGGTGCACGCCTTCGGGCGTGGGCAGGCCGGCGGCATCGGGCGTGGGTTCGATGCGAAATTGATGCGCTTCCGCCAGCCAGTTTTGTACGTCCGCGCAGAGCGGCTGAACCAGCTCGGCAAAGCGCTGTAGCAGCTCGACAAAGACCGGGCTTTCGCTATCGGCTGGCAATATCGGCGCAAATTCACGTGCGATGCCGCCATTGAGCGGGTTGTAATCCAAGCTTTGATAGTGCGGCCGGGCGGGTAGGGCAGTGATCGCGCCGCGTGCACTGACATTGAAGGCCGCGTGCCGACGTTTGCGATAGCGGCCTTCATCGCGCATGTACGCGTCTAACACCAAATCATTCCAACTCTGCGCAAAACTTGGCC
>JAYTAO010000350.1:0-3714 GCA_043737435.1 Rhodanobacteraceae bacterium
TACGTAAACATTGGCCGGATACGGTAATGATTCGCTTGATCGAGCGAGTCGCGATCGCACGCTGGGGCAAAAACAATTTATTGGACGCGAATGGCGAAATTTTTCACGTCAGTAGCGCCGGCGCGATGCACGGACTGGTGCATTTAAGCGGGCCGGATAGCCGTCGTGAAGAATTAGTGCAGTTCTACCAAAGCAGTGAACCAGCGTTGCGCAATTTAAGCCTGCATTTAATCAAAGCGCGATTTAGTAAACGCGGCGCGTTGACGCTGCAATTGAGCGACGCCAGCAAAATCATCCTTGGGCGTGAACAGCAGATGCTACGTTGGCAGCGCTTTGTGGAAAACCTGCCAACGCTGCGCGCAAAAAACCAAGGATTACGATTGCTTGAAATAGATTTACGCTACACCAACGGCCTAGCGGCTCGATTTGCTCCGCTCAGCCCGGAGGCGATCCCGCTAGCGCCACCTCAGCCCACGGAGGCGATTTCCGCGCCAAATTCAGCGCCGAATCCGGCGTCCCAACCTGCAGCGCGCATTCCCAGCGGGCCAGCGCTGCTTGCTGGCACCCTACCCGGCGCGGCATCTTCGCAAGCTATCGGAGCACCGCAATGAGGCCTTTAATCGGTGGCGGTCGGGAGCGGCAGCTCGTGGTCGGTCTGGACGTCGGCACTTCCAAGGTCAGCGTGATTGTTGGCGAACTAAACCCGGGCGAGCCCATTGAAGTCATCGGCGTTGGCACGCAAAGTTCGCGCGGCATCAAGCGTGGCGTGGTCGTCGATATTGAATCCACCGTCCAAGCGATTCAGCGCGCGATTAGCGAGGCAGAGCTGATGTCTGGCTGCGAAATTCGCTCGGTGTACGCTGGCATTGGCGGCAATCACATCCGCAGTTTGAACTCCTCTGGCGTAGTCGCGGTGAAGGAGCGCGAAATCCAACCTTCGGATGTGGATCGCGTGTTGGATGCGGCGAAAGCGCTGCCGATTCCTGCGGATCAAAAAATCATTCATGTGCTTGCGCAAGAATATTTGATCGATGACCAAGACGGCATCCGCATGCCGGTGGGTATGTCCGGCACCCGATTAGAAGCCAAGGTGCATATCGTGACCGCTGCCAATAGCGCGGTGCAAAACATGACCAAGTGCGTGCAGCGCTGCGGTTTGCAGGTCGATAATTTAATTTTGCAGCCCTTGGCATCCAGTGTTTCGGTGTTGACCGAAGATGAAAAGGACCTGGGCGTGATGCTGGTGGATCTGGGCGCTGGTACCACTAATATTGCGATCTGGCGCGGCGGCGCGCTACACCATAGCTCGGTGATTCCGCTGGGCGGGGATCAAGTGACTGGCGATATAGCACAAGCGCTGCGCACCACCACCACAAGCGCGGAAGAACTGAAAATTAAATACGCATGTGCTCTGGCAAAATTGGCAGCGCCGGAAGAAACCATTCAAGTGCCCGGCGTGGGCGAACGGGAATCTAGAAGGCTTTCGCGCCAGCTATTGGCGAGCGTCGTGCAGCCTCGCTACGACGAAATTTTAGGCTTAGCCCATTCGGAACTGCGCCGTTCTGGCTTAGAAGACTTAGTACCGGCCGGAATCGTTATCACCGGCGGCGGTGCCAAAATCGAGGGCGCAGTTGAACATGCAGAGGAAGTTTTTGGCATGCCGGTGCGCTTAGGATTACCGACCGGCGTGACCGGGCTATCCGATGTCATTGGCAACCCGGCGCACGCGGCGGGCATAGGATTTTTATTATTTGGTGCTGAGCTTTATTTGCGCGAAAACAGCCGCGTAAGTGAGCCGAAAACCAAAGCTGGCGCATTTTTTTCGCGCATGCGTCAGTGGTTTGGTGGCGAGTTTTAAGTTCTAGGTGTTGAAACACAGATTTACTGAATAATTTTAGAAAATATATTTGCTTCGATGTTAGGAAACTGTCGAAAAGTTATGAAAAATTTTGTAAGCTTCCTTTAATCTCGCTGACACGGATGTTGGCGTTAGAAATTTCACGCATATTCGCACCCAAATTTAGTTTTGTGTCGGAAATGCGCCTCATAAGCTAGGTCCGCAACGCTCGGCCGTTAATTAGGCCAATGGAGAACAACATGCTGCAATTGATCGAAAACGATTTGCCAAGCGCCGTCATCAAGGTCATTGGTGTAGGCGGCGGTGGTGGCAATGCCGTGTCAGCGATGATGCAATCAACGCTGGAAGGCGTGGAATTCATCGTCGCCAATACCGACGCGCAAGCGCTGAAAAAAACCGGCGTGCCGAATGTGCTGCAGTTAGGCACCGGCGTAACCAAAGGTTTGGGCGCAGGCTCAAACCCAGAAGTGGGTCGCCAAGCCGCACTTGAAGACCGCGAACGTTTAACTGAAATGTTGAAGGGTGCCGACATGGTGTTTATCACCGCTGGCATGGGCGGCGGCACCGGCACGGGTGCTGCACCCGTGGTGGCGCAAATCGCCAAAGATCTAGGCATTTTGACCGTTGCGGTGGTGACGCGTCCTTTCCTATTTGAAGGCACTAAACGTCAAACGATGGCGCAAAAAGGCATTGAAGAGCTAGCCCAAAACGTTGATTCGCTGATCACGATTCCGAATGAAAAATTGCTCGCGGTGATGGGGCGCGATGTCAGCCTGATCAATGCATTTAAAGAAGCCAATAAGGTTTTATTAGGTGCCGTACAAGGCATTGCCGAGCTGATTACCCGCCCAGGTTTGGTCAACGTCGACTTTGCCGACGTACGCACCGTGATGAGCGAAATGGGCCTTGCGATGATGGGCACCGGGCAGGCGAAAGGTGACGACCGCGCAGTGGCTGCAACCGAAATTGCGATTGGCAATCCGTTACTAGAAGATGTCAATCTCAAGGGCGCGTGCGGCATTTTAGTCAATATCACCGCTGGGCATACTTTGAGCCTGCGCGAATTTAATGACGTCGGACGCATCATCGGTGAATTTGCTTCAGAAGACGCCACTATTAAAATTGGCACAGCGCTAGATCCCGATTTGGCCGATGAAGTGCGCGTCACGGTCGTTGCTACCGGTTTGAATCGCCTACCCAATAGCCAAACCGGACGCGAACAGCGCAATGTACGCAATAATATGCGCGTGGTTTCCGGCTTCGAAGCCCCGGCCGCCACACCTGCCGCGCAATCGGCTTTCGCACCGGTGTTGCCACATCGTCAAGCCGGTATGCAAACCCCTGCAACACCGATGCAAACGGCACCTGCTACCGCGAATATTCGCCGCCCATTAGGCAATGCCGCCGCCATGACAGACAAGCAAATTGAGCTGCTCAACATTCCGGCGTTTTTGCGTCAGCAAGCGGATTAGTTAGCAATCTAATGATTTAAAATGAAACCGCCGCGCGTGAAAATGTGCGGCGGTTTTTTTTGCGATGGGTAAAACCTCCATCACGTAGTTACTTAGCTTTTCCGCCCACGCCGAGCAAAACCACACCAACGACCAGTGCGCCGATGCCCGCCCACAGGGGAATATTGATTGATTTTTTTTCCTGTACGGTCACCTCCATAGGCCCAATTTTAACGGCGGTACTGTCCCTCGTGTAACTAAATCCGCCATAAATTAGGCCCAGGGCGCCGACGACGATCAAGACCATGCCAATAAGTTTTGTAGGGTTCATTTCATTCTCTAGTAATGGAGGAAAGTGCAGCTGCATTTAAGCACAAGATCGCCGCCTGCAATGCTGGGCTGACG
>JAYTAO010000351.1:0-3707 GCA_043737435.1 Rhodanobacteraceae bacterium
ATTCACGCCATTGTGCGATCGGCGCGAAGTTAAAAGTTTGCCACCATTGTGTGCTTGGTGTGTTGGGCGCGCCGACTAGCGCATAGTCAGTGCTGGCAATATTTGCGTCGTCTAAATGCGGGATTGAGACGCAGGCACTCAGTAGTAAGCTGGTGCCAAGCAACGCTGATAGCACCCTAGCAATTGCGCTCATGCCGGCGTGCCCAATGAATGCGTGCCCAATGAATGCGCCGCTTGCGCTTGCTGAGCTAGCGTTTGCTGATGCGCCAATAGTTTGCGCAAAAGAAAAGTCAGCTGATCCGCTTCAGCGTGGCTAAAATTGCCCAGCGCAAGGTTGAGCTCTTCCAAAACGGCTGGCATGGTAAGCACCAGTTCGGCCCGCCCCTCGGCGGTCAAACTCAAGCTGACCACCCGGCGATCTAACTTGGAGCGTACGCGCAAAATCCAGCCGCGACCTTCCAAGTTTTCCAACATGCGGGCTAACGCGCCTGGGTCTATATTGGTGCATTTGGCAATGTCGCTTGCGGTATCGGCAACGCCGTCACGCAGCCAAAGCAGGCTCAGCCATTGGTGAAATGACAGCTCAAAAGGCGCTAGCTTCGCCTCAATTCGGCCCTTCACCGCGTTCGTGGCGCGATGCATCAAATAGCCGATAGAGTCCTGTGCACGATAGGTTTCTGGGCGGTAATAGTCCATTTTTGCCTACAGCATTAAAGTGCGGGCAATAATAAATGTGAAAACAATCGTTGTCAAAGCAATGATTTTTTGAGCATCGACATTTGCAGCGCTTTAGTTATGCAACAAGGTGCTAGCTCTGCAAATGCTTGCGAATACTCTGGCTGACCTTCAGTTGAAAGCAAATTTTCGCCAGCAAAATTTTCTCTTCCGTGGGCTTGGTTACCATATCGTTAGCACCCGCACGCATCAGTGCGACTTGATTCGCGACGTTGTCGTCGCCAGTCATCACGATAATGGGCATTTCGCCCTTGTTGTAACCGATGCGCGCACGGACTTCCTCCAGCAGCTCTTTGCCGGTCAAACCGCCCTTCAAATACACGTCGGTCAGTATCAAATCTGCGAGTTGCTTACCGTTTGCTTTCGCGGTTTCGACTTTTTCCAAGCCTTCTTCGACACTGACGACGTGGATCACGGTGAAGCCATGGCGCTCAAGCACCTTACGCGTTGCCATCGCGACTACGCGTGAATCCTCGACGTACAAAATGGTGCCGGTGGCTTGGGTATCGGGGCGAATGTACCCGCGGATAAAGGCGCTCAGCGCTTCGGGGCCGAGCGATTTATCAAAACAATCGGTGATTTCCGCGCTGAACTCGCGATTTTGCATACGCGAATTCACGTCACCACTGACAACAATAATGGGAATGTAGGCTTGTGGTGAGCCATGGCGCACGTACTTAGCCAATTCAACGCCATCCATATCTGGCAGACGTAACGAAGTTGTCACCAAGTCAATGACGCCTGAATTTAGCGCTACCTTCGCCTCTTCGCCGCTGCCACAAGAAATCACAGTCGCTCCGGGCAAATCTTTGAGCAGCAGGCCTTCAATTAAGCGCCGGACCAGTTTTGAACCATCGACCACCATTACACGCGGAGTTTCGCTGCTGATGTGGCGTGTAGAGGTCGCTTCCATAGGCTCGCATGATGTTGGGCAAGTGCTGAGATTAGCTTAAAACATGCGCTCAATTGCTAGCACAATGTGCGCAAAACGTAAAACTGCACTGCATTTCGCGTTTGCGTGCCATTAAAACGCTACCTTAGTTGCCATGATCAAACAGCTCAATCAATTTGCCAAGCGTCTGTTACTGCCCAGCAGCTGCGCCCTGTGTGAGGCGCCCGTGCGTAAGGACATCGCGCTTTGCGACGCCTGTAGGAAGGAGCTGCCGCGTAACGAAACCTGCTGCGCGCTGTGTGCTTTGCCCTTAGGCATTGCCACCGCCTGTTGTGGCCGCTGCTTGAAAAAACGCCTGCTAATCACGCGAATTGTTGCGCCGTTTCGCTACGCGCACCCGATCGACTCATTAGTGTTGCGCTTTAAAAAGCGCGGGGAATTGGCCAGTGGCGCGCTTTTAGCAGCGCTATTTGCGGAAGAATTTGACGCGCGAAAATCAGCGATGACTTTAGCCGAATTACCGCAGGCACTGGTGCCGGTGCCGTTGCATGATGCCAGGCTACGCTTGCGTGGTTTTGACCAAGCGCGGTTGTTGGCACAAGCCCTTGGGAAAAGCGCTGCGCGCCCGGTGTTGACGGGCCTGCTGCGTACCCGCGACACCGGTTCACAAGGCGGCCTAGGTGCCACCGCCCGCGTGCGCAATGTTGCCGGCGCTTTTGTTGCCTCAGGTTTTAACGGTGTCCAGCACGTCGCCTTGATTGATGATGTGGCAACCACAGCCGCAACTCTAAACGCCTGTGCCTTGGCGCTAAAACGTGCAGGGGTTAAGCGTGTCGACGCATGGGTGATCGCCCGGGCTTAAATACGGTAACGCAAGCCCCGCGCTGCTGCGAGCGCGACAAAATCCTGGCGTCGCCACGGCCAAGGTAACGCAAAGAAGGCGCCGACGATTCCGCCTAAATGAGCAAAATGCGCAACCGTGCTAAGGCTGCCGCTAAAGCCGAAGTACAGCTCTGCGGCACCATATAGACTAACGGCCAGCCAGGCGGGCATTGGAATGGGCGGAATCAGCGGCATGATGCGCGCCTTTGGAAAACACGCGGCGTAGCCATAAAGCAAGCCAAATACGCCGCCAGATGCGCCAAGCATGGGCGCCAAATTCCCAGCCATTTGGCTGGTGAGTATTTGCAAAATAGCCGCGCACGCCACCGCAGAAAAATAGACTATTGCATAGCGTTTTGTGCCAATGAACCGTTCAAGTTCGCTGCCAAATTGCCAAAGCGCAATCATATTGAACGCTAGATGCGACATACCGCTATGCATAAAACAATGCGTGATCGGTTGCCACCAGCGAAATTCTTCTGATGTGGGCCACAGCATCATTTGTGCAAAAACCAGGCGCGGGAATTCCGGCGCCGACATTATAAAAAAAAGCCCGATATTGACGGTCAGCAATACCCAAGTAAGATAGGGCTTAATCGCACTCAAAGAATCATGATTTGAGTGCGCCTGTTGGTCCATACGTTTTCCAAAAAAAAATCCAGCGGTTCATTAAGGCTAACAGCAACTGCCGCACTGTGAGCGTCGGCAGTTGCGAGTCTTGATGCACATCAATTTTCAACTGCGCGATACCACTTAGACCCGCACATGCCAAAAAATTAAACAGTGATAGTCCTCAAGCCTAGGTTTGACAGCGATTAAATGCTGTTGTTGGTCTAACGCAGCAACAAAACTTTGATCGGCAATGAAGTGATGTTCGCCGCTGCCGCGCCGAAATTACAGATGCGCACCGTAATGCCGTTCACTACCGGCACGTTCAACGCGGTCACGGTCATTTTGAACGGCAATAGCCCATTTTGCCCAATCGCCAAAATAGGGTAGTCGCCGAGGACGGCCCCGGGTGCGTTAATGGTTTGATCGACACAGGTGTCGGCACTTAACATCGCCGAAATAGATGCCGTTGCCTCAACGCCAGCCAGATCAACCACCTTAACGCTGTGATCCAAAATTTCCGAACTTTGTACCGCGTTAACCGCCAGCTGGGCATTGCCTATACTACCGCTGGAGATATCGGCGCTAG
>JAYTAO010000352.1:0-3697 GCA_043737435.1 Rhodanobacteraceae bacterium
TGCGACACGGCACTCGGATCCCAAGCGCTTTCTTGTCGAATGAGACCCGCTACAAAAGCGGAATCCAGCTGATTCGCGCGGGCTTGTGCGGTCAATGTGTCGGCCTGCAATAATGGGAAACGCGCTTGATAAATTTGTCGGTCCGCAGGCGCGCTGAGCGCTAAAATCGCGTATTCGCCCCAACCTTCCATGGACGCCAAAAGCCCGGCTTGGCGCCGCTCATCTGGATCTAATTTACTGAGCAAAAACATCCATTCGCGCTTCGCCCCGACACGATCACCCAATCTTTTAAACGCGCTGATGCGTTTGAGTGCGCCATTATTGAGCAACTTGCCGGACGCATCGGGCGCAAATTTGAGCTCTAATGGGCAAAGCGCATAGCCACTTTCCAAGCGGTCTGCGGCTAGAAAACCGTAGAAAGTGGCATCAGTTGCCGCCTGTTTGAACTGAACACCGG
Source organism: Rhodanobacteraceae bacterium (assembly GCA_043737435.1). Lineage (GTDB taxonomy): Bacteria > Pseudomonadota > Gammaproteobacteria > Xanthomonadales > SZUA-5 > JANNYA01. The sequence continues at coordinate 458 of JAYTAO010000352.1, forward strand.
CATCCCGTTCGCGCCCCAACCATTGCAACAACCGGCCGCGCACGTAGCGCCACCGTGGCGTGCCGCCGAGTTCTAGCGGCATCGCCTCAACCCTAGACAATGCCAGCTCCGGATTGATTGCGCTCAGCGCCCGACGCACACCCCACTCGTGGGTTTGCGCATCCCGCGCGCTGGCGGGCAGGGCGTCCAACCAAGCGCCGGCATCAGGAATATTGGCAATAATTGCGGTGCGGGCCATCGCAGAACGTACGCGGATCTGCTCGGATTCATTCAATTGATGGCTTTCGATAAAAGCTAAAAGTTTGGCGTTTGCGCCAGTGGGGTTGACGGCAGCAACGCGTTCTAAAGCGCGGGTGGTAACCGAAGCCAGTGCAGTATCGCTTGCGTCCCATGACCGCGCTTGCGTCAACAATTGATCGGCGTCTTGTTCCGCCAAAATCGCCGCCGCCGCATAAATTTGTCTGGCTGGTGCCAAATCCAAGCGCATACTTTTAGCGCTGCTGATCTGAGCACTAGCGAGCAGTGCGGCAAAGCGTTGTTCTGCGTCCGTTTCGTCAATCGCATTATTTGCCCGCAAAAACGCGAATGCCGGTGCACAAGCGGCACTTGGCGCAGTGGCATCGCGGTACAAAGTTAATGCATGGCGTGTGGCAATGTCAGTTTTGGGCGACAGCGCCATGCGCGCTGTCCAAGCATTGCAGCGTTCCTCTGGATTCGCCTCCGCCTGACGATACAGGCTTAAAAAATCAGCGGGTCGCGTGGCGTTCGCGTAAATACTGAGCATTTTACGTCGCAACATCGGTGCTAACGGAATCTCATCTTGATAGCGTGCCAGCCAAGCTTTTACCTGCGCGAGATCGTCTGTTTTTGGGCTACGCGCGAGACGAAAATAGTCTAGGTAGGGCCTTAAAACATGCGCGTCAAGCGTGGCGGTTGCAACCCAGGGCAAACCCGATGCAGCGCGCCATGCGGCAGTACGATATTCGCTGTCCATTGTTGACGTTGAGCTTGGTGGCGAAATGACAGGCACGTTGCTTGGAATTGTTGCAGCCAATTTTCCCGACGACGCTAGGCTAACCCCTAGGAATACAAAAATATGGAAAATGCGCATGAGTAGATCCTTATTACTTGCGAAGCTATACGAGTTAATGCAACGCAGCATACGCCAGTGACTTGCCGCAGCGTAGGGACTGAGTAAGCAATTTGGGGCTTTTTTTATTGTGCGGGTTTTGTCTTAATTTTGCTGTAAAGCTGCGCGCCTTATCCGACGCACTTAGGCTAAGATGCACCGGAAATTGCAAAAACTCCGCTTATGAGCTGACCCATGACAGACCAATTTGTTGAACTTCGCTATGGGCTAAAAAGCTTTAAAAGTGATTGGCGTCAATGCTCCTTGGGCTCTGATTTTTTGGCCGAAAAAGCCTTCAGCACGGCGCGGGCAAAGGAAATTGCTTCTACAGTCGTTAATGAGTTTTTAGAACTTGCTTTTAGACTCAGCGCATCGGCGAGCAAGAGCTGGGTGCAAACAATGGTTTTTCCCAGTCAAACGATGACTCTGGAGTTAGATGTAATCGTTAGACCTGAACTGTTAAGCGACGTAAAAACGCAGCTTTTGGCTTTTCGCGACGACCCGGCGGCCTACTATGAAAGTCAACTGGGTGCCGAAGCACCTGGGGTATTTTTTGGCATTGGCTACATCGCGCACGATTTGGCGGCAGTGATCAGCACGCATTTAAAAGGCGACGTACTTTTGATTCGTGGCAATGTCAATTTAAAAATCTAAATGAAGCCAACAATGCAAGACGACACTAAGCAGAAAATTCAAACGCCTGATTTCACGGTTTATTTTGAGCCATCCGAGCAAACGGTGGTATTAATCGGCAGCTTGCGCTTAAACGCAGCGCCAGAATACGAACCAATTTCCCAGTTGATGTCGCAAGCTTTAGAAAAATTAATCGGCGCGGGCAAGCCTCTAATAATTCTCGACGTGCGTGAGTTGAAATTTCTGAATAGTTCTGGGATCAATTTGCTGTATCAATTTGTTCTCAAAGTTAGAAAACTAGGCGGTATTGGCATGAAAGTTTTGGGTTCTTCAGGTAATGCCTGGCAAACCAAAAGTTTGGCGAACATGACTAAGTTCATGCCTAGTCTTTTGCTTGAAATTAATTGATCTGCATTGAGCAATTCACAACTCGATTCGAATTTGCGCGAGCGGGTGGTAAACGCACTGGATGAATTTGGTGCCGACCTGCTCGCTGCTGAAAATTCCAAAGGCAAAGTCTGCGTTGAGTTAATTATCGAGCTATTGGCGGCGATTGACGAATTCGATTTGCTGCACAACGTGGTGTTGGAGCATTCCAGTGAACTCGAAAATGAGCTGGAGCAAAAAAATCGAGCGGTCGAGCAGATTACGCAAAACATGCGCCGTTACCTGTCGAAATCACTGTATCAGCGCATAGCCGGGGGCAGCCAAAGTGCGCAGGCAGGTGCAACTACACGATCTAACCTGAGCATATTTTTCTCAGATATCGTTGGATTTACCGAGCTGACTGACACGGTTGAGCCGGAAACGCTGTCCCAGGTCTTGAACACTTACTTGGGCGCTATGACCGAAATTTGTGAGCGCCACGGGGGCACCGTGGATAAGTTCATTGGCGATGCGATCATGATTTTCTTCGGTGATGAAGAGAATTCCGATCCTGCCAAAAGTGCTCGCGCTTGTGTGGCGATGGCATTGGAGATGCAATCAGCGACCGGTGCTTTGCAGACGAGCTGGGCAAAATTTGGCACACAGCTCGGCCTGCGCGTCCGTATGGGCATTAATTCTGGCTATTGCACCATTGGCAATTTCGGTTCGGGCGAACGAGTCGCCTACACGGTGGTCGGCGGCAATGTCAACGTCGCGTCCCGCCTTGAGCATCAGGCGGAACCGGGCGGTATTTGCATTAGTGGCAGCACGTTTGCATTGGTTCGTGACTTAGTAGATGTGCGTCCCATGGGATCACTCAGCGTAAAAGGCGTGGCGCACCCAGTAGAAACCTTCGCTGTGGTTGGTGCCAAGGTTCCTAGTGAAAGCAACCCGTGGTTACAGCTCAATGAGCAAGGCTTCACGCTGCGCGCAATGAGTGTGCACAACCGGCAGATTTCAGAAATTCAAAGGCAAACCATGCGCGCAGCGCTAGTCGCGGCACTTGATAAAATCGACGGGATTTGGGACTGAGTTTTGTCACGGACTTAGAA
>JAYTAO010000353.1:0-9066 GCA_043737435.1 Rhodanobacteraceae bacterium
TGCCAGCACTGCCTGTTAATCCAGGCAAGGCCAAGCATTGAAACGCTGTGCTAGCCTGACACAACGAAGTTTCGGAGCGCGAAAATGAAGGGTATTTTGTGGGTGCTTTTGTGGGCAGCGCTGACTGCGCTGTTTATTTGGCTAGCGCGCCGGAACGGCCGCAAGCTGCTAAACAGACGTGACGCTACTGGCGCTGACCTATTCAATTTCTTGGCCCCGATTCAAGACCGTTTAGATGTATCGCGACGCCCTGCGACACACATCACATTTGTTGAGATGGATCAAGATGATCCAACGACAAGCAAGCTCGGCGGTGCTGCGTATTGGCCAAAAAATCAGCCTGCGCCAGTCGACGAAACAGGCGCGCCACTGTTTCTTTTAGCGCAAATTCGACTAGACCAGATACCCAATCAACCCGACTTCCCGAGCCAGGGAATACTGCAGTTTTTTATTCAAGCCAATAACTCTCACGGCGGAAGAAAGGCAACTTTAGTCGCGTTCTCTACACCTGGGATTGCCACTGAATTTCGTGGTTAATGCGCCGCCAAAAATTCCGCAAAATTCCGCCCGGATCGCAACTGATACCAATTTTCAATCAATCGATAGCTGACCGATACCGGCGGTGGCGTGCGCAAACTGCCCTCTTTTATCGCCGCTTCAAACTCGTCCACGGAAAAGTAACGTGCATGTTCAAGCTCGGGGCCAACATTAATTTGCGCATCCGCAGCAAGGGCGGTGAAACCCAGCATCAGCGAGGCCGGGAATGGCCAAGGTTGGCTGGAGAAATAATCCGATGCAATCACGCGCACCCCCGCTTCTTCATACACTTCGCGTACCAACGCGTCTTCCAAGGATTCCCCCGGCTCAACGAAACCCGCCAAGGTGCTGTAGCGCCCTGGCGGCCAGCTTACTTGACGCCCTAGCAGGATTTTTTCTTCAAACTCCACCGCTACGATGATCGCTGGATCGGTGCGGGGAAAATGCTCCGCGCCGCAGTTCGCATTGACACAACGGCGCCGATGGCCCGCGTGCTCAGCGATCGTTCCGTGCCCGCACACGCCACAAAATTGATGCCGCTGGTGCCAAAAAGCTAAGCCGCGCGCATAGGCGGCAAGTCCAGCTTCCAGGGCCGAAAGCTTTAACGCCGCTGCGCGCAAATCTAGCCATTGCAACCGCGGATACTCTGCCTGCTGCACCACGCGGGCAAAATAATGCGCGTTTTCAAAATGCCCTAAATACCAGCGGTCAATGCGTGCGTTCGGCAGGGTTGCGCACAACAACAGATGCAGGCGCGCCTGATCGGGATCACCGGCGATTAAATGCTCAGGGCTCACCAATAACTCATAGGCATTTTCGTGAATTTCTGCGATCCAATCACCTTGATCCCGACGCTCGGTCGCCCGGTCTAGCGGAATTGCCGAAAAAGTATTGCTTGCACTACGTTGGGACGAGTACCTCGTGGAAATCAAAGCCACCGTTTCAAGTCGAAAAAGACGAGCCGCATCCGCAGGTCGTTTTGGCGTTTGGATTTTTAATAATGAAGCGCTCACCTTGTAAGTCTTGAGCGTAGTCAACCTGGGCGCCCATAAGATATTGCAAGCTGATCGGGTCGACCAACAAACGCACTCCCTCGGTAGTGACTTGGGTATCGTCGTCAGCAATTTCTTGCTCAAAACTAAAACCATATTGAAACCCAGAGCAGCCACCGCCAGAAATTGCGACCCGCAAACTCAATGCCTCATTGCCTTCTTCCACAATCAATTCGCGCACTTTGTGTGCGGCGCGGGCGGTAAAGTCAAGCGATTCTGTTGGTGTGTCCATCATGCGCTCCAAGTAGGTAAGTTAAAAGTTTGCGACGAATTTGGTGCTTTCAAGCTGTTTATCAAATCGGATCGACTCAGTCGCCGGATGGCTTGGGCAGCAATTTCTGCGGCTCGTCCTGATGAATCATCTGGCCGTTAACCTGCGCGCCAGCATTCATTTCCAGCAGTTTGTAGAAAATATTCCCGCGCACCCGCGCAGTTGAGCCCAATACCAATTTTTCTGTTGCGACCACGTCGCCATTCATTTCACCGTGCATGTGCACATGCGGTGCACGGACATCGCCATCAATTCTGCCGCTTTCGTTAATGTCCACCAAGGCATCAGTGCCTTCTGCAATCACCGAGCCCTTAATCGAGCCCGCTATATTTAGCCCACCACTGAAAATAATGTCACCGGTTACGGTCATACGCGCGCCGATTAGGCACTCAATGGGTGTCGCGGGGCGCTGCATGGAAGGTGCAGCAGCAGGTTTAGTGTTGCGAAACATGGAAAGCTCCAGATAGGCGCGCCCGTCTAAGGCGCAGGGAAAAAGTCGCCTAGTTTACCCATGCTTTAAACGCTTTCGTGAATTCAATCACCGCCTAAGTTTCGATATCCGCACTATTGCAGCGCGATCTTGCCGCCGCGGATTTCGATTATTTCACCGTCTGACGCGGTAACCACCTGATTCGTAGCTTTCAGCTTGACCGTGCACGGCCCGGCCTCTAAATCCAACAGGCCGTTAATTTCGATAATGTCATCCATTGGTTCTACGTCCGCCTTGCACTTAATGCTGACAGCGTGTTCTTGCCGATCTACGTTCATCAAAGTAACAGACGCAAAACTTTGCCCACTTCCCAGCAGCGCAGCGCCTAACAAACTAGTTCGAACGAGGAACGTTTGCCCACTAATTCGCGCGATTTTTGTCACTAAAATGTCTCCAGGCGGTCAAATTTGCCGTGCAGGATATGTAACAGCAATTGAGCTGAACGGCCAACCTAAATTCACTTTACCAAAGCTAAATCAAGCTGCGCGCAACTATTTTTCAACATTGGCGGCGCGACTTTGGCGCGCACCTAAAAGCCGCTTAGTCGTGTGCACACGCTAGACTAGGCAAAATTTTGCCGTGTCCGCTGCATGCCTTTCGACTCTTTTAGCTTTTTGCTGTTTTTTATTAGCGTGCTTTTGTTGGATCGCATGGCGTGGCGTACGGCTGCGCGCAAACCGATCCTGCTCGTTGCGAGTTGGATTTTTTACGCCGGCTGGAACCCTTATTTTTTGCCAATGCTGATCGCTACCAGCACTTTTGATTGGTGGTTGGGGCAAAAGTTAATGGCGGCCGCCTCGAAAAAGACAAAAAATCGTTGGCTGCTGCTGTCACTGCTCAGCAACTTAGGCGTGCTGGCGTTTTTTAAGTACCGGTTTTTCATCGCTAGTAATTTAGACGCGGTATTTGATGCGGGCTTGCTTAGCAGCTTGCAAGCTCCCGGTACGGCCAGTTGGGTGCTGCCCGTGGGCATCTCGTTTTATACCTTTCAAAGCTTGAGCTATTGCATCGACGCTTATCGCGGCCAATTGCCAGAAAAGCCGGTCAGTTGGCTTGATTTTTCGCTCTATGTGGCATTTTTTCCGCAGCTCGTTGCCGGGCCGATTGTACGATTCAGCGATTTTTACCCGCAGCTTGCACGTAATCCGCGCAGCGATGCAGCGCAACTAGGCTCGGGAATTGCGCTCATTATCGTTGGACTATTTTTAAAAGTAGTCGGTGCCGACAGTGTGTTTGCACCTAGCACCGATGTGCTGTTCGCCAGCTCCACGCACAACTTCCACAGCGCTTGGCTGGCGGCGATGGCGTTTACCGGCCAAATTTTCTGCGACTTCGCGGGCTATTCGCTCTGTGCTATTGGCGCTGCCCGCGCACTGGGCTTTTGGCTGCCGGAAAATTTTAACGCACCGTATTCTGCCATTGGATTTAGTGATTTTTGGCGGCGCTGGCACATATCGCTGTCGAGCTGGCTGCGCGACTATCTCTATATACCCTTAGGCGGCAATCGCTTGGGTGCGCTGCGCACCTATGTCGCATTAAGTCTGACCATGCTGCTGGGTGGTTTGTGGCATGGTGCTGCATGGACGTTTGTTGCCTGGGGCGCACTGCATGGCTTGTATTTAGTCCTGGAGCGGCTGCTAGGGCCAACGCTGATAAAGATCAGCGCCCGCCAGTCCCGACCGATAGCCATCCTTTTGCGCGGTAGCGCTTGGTTGCTGACTTTGCTACTAGTGATGTTCGCCTGGGTATGGTTTCGCGCCGCAGACAGTGCTCAAGCCCTCGCCATCTCTGCGCAGATGCTGGCGCCAAATTCAAACTCGATCAGTGATTTTAGCGCGCAATCTAAGTTAATGGCGAGTGGCTTTCTCGTGTTAATTGCATTGCAGTTAGCGCAGCGGCGTTTTCAGCTATTGGCACGCCTACAAAAACTACCGCCGATCTTTTTGGGCTTGCTGCTGGGCCTGTTGCTCACTGCGATTGTGCTGTCCCCAGGCAATGCGCGAGCATTTATCTACTTCCAATTTTAAAACAGCAATTTTGACCGACTAATTATGAGCGACACCGACGATATCCCGAAACATTGGCTGCTGACATTTACGATTGCAGTGCTCAGCTGCGTGGCGGTGTGTGCAATGGTTGAGCTGCATCGCCGTGCGCAAGGCCATCTGCCAACGGTTCGGGATGATTTGGATCTGTGGGCACTTGAGCGTGCGCGCGTGGATCATTCAGGCCAGGATGCCATCGCCATTTTAGGCACCTCAAGAATATTGTACGGCTTAGATCCGCAAGCTCTGGCGCGCGCCCTGCCGGGCAAAGTGCCGGTGATGTTGGCGGTCAATGGGGCTTATCCATTAGCGGCTTTGAAGGATCTGGCGCAGGATGTGAAATTCACCGGCACCGCTTTGGTTGATATCGATGCGCGTGGACTGTCCCGATATTATCGAGATATGCAGAACGCCCAGGTACGCCGATTTATCGACGGCGTTGGGCCGAGCACAACAGTGCACCGACGCTTATTAAGTCAATGGCAGGCAAAACTGCTGTTGGGCGACGCGGAATTAGGCTTGATGCCTACTCTGGCACGTGTGTTTTTTAATGCTGCACCACCACAGCCCCGGCACGCCACGATTGCACCAAACCGCGCGGGATCCCTAGATTTTCAACACCCCAATACCAACACCGCCGCGATGGCGGCAAATTTTGCCGCGGGCGTGTTGGCGGATTATCAAGATCATCCGCCACCTGCTCCCGGACAATGGCTCATCGAGCTTGCTGACGTAGTGCAAGATATTCGCGCCATTCGAGCGCGCGGCGGGCAGGTGTGGTTTTTTTGCTCGGCCACCCGCGGCGCGCACTTGCGCGCTGACCTACAGGGCTATCCGCGGGCGAAATACTGGGATCGATTTGCTCGTGAAATTGCCGAGCCAAACGGTGCGCGTGCGATTTACGCTCTAGATATTCCGGCAATCGCCGCCCTGCCGCTGCCGGACAGTTCACATATCGATCAGCGTGATCGCGCCGCATTTACCGCAGCGATTGCGCAATTGCTGATTAACGAAACGCATTAACGGCGAATATTATCGCTTTCGTTAGGGAAAACGCAGAGCCTTGCCGATTAGCTCTGGCAGAGAAATGAACTCAGTCTCATCCAGTACTATTAAAAATTCTGCCCCCGCCAGTCATGCTTTGCCTTGATCTAAAAAGACAAACGGCCCGACCATGCGATTTTTTCCCGCCAGGACAACGCACGGCGCACCCCAAAGTTGTCACCCAAATCGTGGGAACGCGGTACTACAAACACCTCCAAACCACTTTCCTCTGGCAATTGCAGCATGGCTATTGCTCGTGGGTAATAATCTCAATACGTCCAGATAGCAGCTTATGAATCGGGCACTTGTTGGCAATCACGGTAAGTCGGGCGCGCTGATCCACGTCAAGATTGCCGACGTAGTGGATATACCGAGTGAACACGTAAGCGTCACCAAGCTGCGCATGTTCGATGCGTACTTTTACATCTTGCAGATCGAAATTCTTGCGCTGTGCGTACAGCGTCACCGTCAGCGCGGTGCAAGCACCGAGCGATGCGGCAAGCAGCTCGTGCGGTGCAGGTCCGGTGTCTTCGCCGCCAATTTCCGCGGGTTCGTCGGTCAACAACCGGTGCGGGCCGATGTCAATAACGTGCTGAAGTTTTCCAGCACCTCGGTAAACGCTTATATCCATGGCAACTCCTTATCTGAATTAGCTCAGTAACAAAAAAAAATGCGGCAATTAATCGGGATTGTGCCGCAATTTTCCCCTTTTATTTGCAGCATGAGCACGAACGCCAAACACCAATTTCGGGCAATTTGCGGTTGGGTTTGTTTTTCCCCGCATCGCCTTATGAGTCGACACAATCGGCTACGCTAACGGGCGGAAATGTCATGTCGAAACATTTCATTGATTTAGTTTGTTGAACCGGAGTTTGTGCATGCTTTTAAATCCTATTACCGTTGAACTCGTTGGTATGGCGCGCCGCGAGGTAACGCCGAACTTGCGCATGCGCGCCGCCATGCATCTGCTTGATTGGCTAGGCTGCGCGGTCTATGGCTTGCGCTATCTGCACGGCAAAGCGCTTTTGAATTATCTAAAAGATGTGCCTGAGGGCAAAGGCAGCGCGCTGGGCGCGGAGCGCAAGCATTTTGAACACGCCGCCTTTCACAACGCTTGCCTAGGCAATATCGCTGCTTTCGATGATTTTGATCGAACCTCGGGCATTAGCCCAGGCTCGGTTGTGATCCCGGTGGCGCTTAGTGTCGCCGAACACATGGGCGCCACCGGGCCACAGTTACTAGACGCGATTGTGCGCGGCTATGAAGTCATGCTGCGCATAGGCCAATATTTGGGGCCTAAACACAGTGTGTTTTTTGATAGCACCGCCAGCTCGGGAACGTTTGGCGCTGCCGCTGCTGCCGCCGATTTATTAGGTTTAAGCGATGAGCAGTTCGTCTGGGCGCTCGGCAATGCTGGCACGCGCACGGGCGGACTAAAGCAGATGCAAAACGAGCCTTGTATGAGCAAGTCCCTGCACAACGGTTTTGCCGCGCAAAATGGTTTGACCGCCGCATTGCTCGCAAAACGCAATTTCACCGGCCCCAAACATATCCTGGAAGGCCCACACGGCGTGTTTCCGGCGCTCGCATCGGATGGCAGTCCGATAGAAATCATTTATGATTCGGAGGGGACTTTTAAGATACTTGAAGTCAGCTTTCGCCCCTGGCCCGCGAACCGCCACACGCACGCGGCGATTGACGCCACCTTAAAAGCTAAGGCCGCCTTGACACCAGGCAGCCAACTTAGTGCAATTGCATTAGAAACCTATCACGAAGCGATTAAGTCAGCGAATCAGCCCGAGCCCAAAACCGAAGCGGAGGCCAAGCTTTCCTTGCAGCACGCCATTGCCGTGGCCTATTGCAAAAATAAACCAGCGATAGAAGATTTTGGCCCACCGTTCGATCAAGCGCGCATCGCGGCAGCCCGCGCGCTAATTACATTGAAAGAAAACGAAGCCATGACGCGTGCCTACCCCAAACAATACGGTGCGCGTATCACTTTGACTACGACTACAGGCGAGTCAGTCACCGAAACCATGAACACCGCCTGGGGCGATCCTGCAGCTGCGTTGAACATGCAAGAGTTGGAAGCAAAGTTTCAGGTCTTGCTGACCAAAGTCGGCGTTTTACCCAGCCTGCAGGCGGAACTAGCGACGTGCATAAAGCAATTGCCGGAAGCCAAAAGCTTGACTGATTTTTCTAAGCGACTGCAGCGCGTTCAAGCGGCGTGAACCTAAGAGCTGACGTTCGTCACTTTGTCTAGGCATTAAAGTTGGCTACGATTCTGGGCGACGATGTTTGTTAAATAGATTGGACCGTATGACTGACCGTAAAGACTTGTTGAAGCAGCTCACCATTGATCGCGATTTACCGCCCGAGCGCAAAATCCCCTGGGGCTGGATTGTTACTGCGCTGGCCTTAATTGGTTTGGGCTATGTTTTGTTCACCCTGCTCAACAGAGGTAGCGGTGAAATCGTTGTCAAAACTGCCGTGGCGCGCGCCGCGTCAAATGCGGCGAACGCCAGTCAATTAGACGCGTCCGGCTACGTAGTCGCGCGTCGACAAGCGACGGTTTCCAGCAAAGTCACCGGCAAAGTTGAAAGCGTGCTGATTGAAGAAGGCATGCGCGTCGAAAAAGATCAGCTTTTAGCAACGCTCGAACCTATAGACAGCCAAAAGCAGCTGGACTTAACGTTAGCCCAGGCGCGCGCCGCCGACGCGCAGCTGGGGGATTTACGCGTACAGATTACGGATGCCCAGCGCCAGCTTAAACGCCAGCAGGAGTTGGTTGCGAAGAAATTAGTGTCGCAAGTGTCTTTGGATACCGCCGAAACCCTGCTGAATTCCTTGAAAGCGCGACTTTATAGTGCACAGCGCAGCCTGGATGTATCGCGTTCTAGCGTCGCGGTCAGCCAGCAAAATTTGGACAACACCAAGGTTTACGCGCCGTTTGCCGGCGTGGTAATTGCACGTTCCGCACAGGTCGGGGAAATTGTGTCGCCGCTCTCTGCAGGCGGCGGCTTTACCCGTACCGGCATCGGCACGATTGTCGACATGGACTCTCTGGAAGTCGAAGTCGATGTCAACGAAGCGTTTTTGCAAAAAGTAGTCGCGGGCGCGCCGACCAAAATCACGCTAAACGCTTATCCAGACTGGAAAATTCCCGGCAAAGTCATCGCCATTATTCCCACCGCTGACCGCAGCAAGGCCACGGTCAAGGTGCGTGTCGCATTCGGCGAAAAAGACGCGCGCGTGTTGCCGGATATGGGTGCGCGCGTCGCGTTTTTGTCGGGCGCTGAGTCGCAGGCAAGCGCAGCACCGAGCATTATCGGCGTGCTCATTCCCTCCAACGCAGTGTTGGGTAATGACACTGTTTTTGTACTTAAAGACGGCGCGATTGCGCGGCGCAGCGTAAAAATTTCAGGCAACGGCGCCGAGCTTACCGTGGATTCTGGCATTAGCGCAGGGGAAACCGTGGTGTTGGAGCCGCAATCCAGCTGGGCCGATGGTTTGCGGGTCCGCGTGCAGTAGCCTCCACACAAATTTAGCTACACAACCAGGAATTTAAGTCATGAGCAAAACTTTGATCCAGCTGCGCGGCGTCAGCAAAAGCTACACCCGCGCGAA
>JAYTAO010000354.1:0-3680 GCA_043737435.1 Rhodanobacteraceae bacterium
AATTGCGGCAAATACCTGGCGACAAGTCACTATTCCCCTCAGCGCTGCGGGCCTAACCCACACTGGCTTTGATGGCGTGATGATTCAGGACTTTTCTGGCGCGACGCCTGGCTCGCTGCAGGGTGAATTGTTCATTGATGATGTGAGCTTTAGCGATGCGACCGCAAATCTGCCCACCGGCGCCCCGATCACCGTTGCCATTGACACCAATTTGGATCGACATACGGTCAACCCTGAAATTTTTGGCGCAAGCTATGTCAGCGATGCGCAGCGCGCCGCCGGCTTGATGACCATTGACCGTTGGGGTGGCAACTCAACTACACGCTACAACTGGCAAACCGACGTGCATTCGACTGCGATGGATTATTTTTATCAAAATATTCCTTCTTCCATTGCCAACCCAGCTGCGCTACCAAACGGCTCGGATGCGGATCTATTCGTACAAAAAAATAAGGCAGCAGGGCTGGCGAGCTTGATCACCATTCCTACCATCGGCTACACGCCTAAGCCGGGGCGTGCCAAGTCGTGGGGGTTTTCTGTCGCAAAATACGGCGCGCAAGATCAGAACGAATGCTCGATATACAACCCGGTGCCACCCTGGTGTAGCGCTGATGCAGGCAGCGGCTTTTGCCAAAATGTGGCGAATAACAGCGGTTTTTGTGTCAACGGCAAAATTGTTGGGAACGATCCCCTGGACACTTCAATCCAAGTACAGCCGCAGTTTTTTGGCGATTGGATAAATCATCTAAAAACAGTGTTTGGTGCTGCCAACGCCGGTGGCGTGCGCTATTACGCACTGGATAACGAAGCGATGCTTTGGGATTCCACACATCGGGATGTACACCCGGCGAAAGTGACGATTGACGAGGTGTGGAATAAAGGCCGCGCGGCAGCATCGGCAATTCGCGCCAGTGATGCAAGCGCAAAAATTTTGGGCCCGGTAACTTGGGGTTGGTGTGACTTGTTTTATTCCGGCGCAGACAACTGCGCACCGGGTAGTGACTATACAAGCCATGGCAGCAAGCCGTTTGTGCAGTGGTATTTGGAGCAAGCTTGCACCAATCCGCTGCCCGGCGGCGCGAAAATAATTGACTATTTGGACTTACATTACTATCCGCAAGGCGATGCTGTGGCGGGCGTGCAAAATGCCGCGAGCGATGAAAGCCCGGAAGCGGCACTACGCCGTTTAGCTAGCGTGCGGGAACTGTACGATCTAAACTTCGTTGCCGATAGTTGGATCGGGCAAACAGTAAAATTAATTCCGCGCGCAAAGGCTTGGATACAGGCGGCCTGCCCTGCCATTAAATTGGCCATCACAGAATACAAATGGGGGCCGGACAACGGCCCGAGTGCTGCCTTAGCGCAAGCCGAAGTACTAGGAATTTTCGCGCGTGAGGGCGTGGATATGGCGCAACGTTGGACTGCGCCTAGCGATGGCTCACGTTCGGAAGTAGCTTTTAAGCTGTATCGCAACTTTGACGGCGCGGGCGCAAAAATCAGTGGCGACAGCGTGCGCGCAATCTCAAGCGACGTGCAAACGCTAAACGCTTTTGCTTTTGAGTCAGCCGCGCAGCCGCTGTATTTGGTGCTGGTAAATAACGACACGCTACCCAGGCCGATCAGTTTGAGTCTAAACGCGGCCCGATCAGGTGCGGTGCGGGTAAAACAATATGACGGCATTGGCGCGTTAACCAGTTTGAGCGATTTGACGATTGCAGGAAATACGCTCAACGCAGGCATATTGCCAGGGCGATCAATGACGCTGTTGATACTGCCCAGCGCCACGGGCACCGAGTTTGGAGATGGCTTTGAAGAGAATTAAGTAAATGACATCGCGAATTGTCGTGAAATATACGGCTTTGTTGCAATTCCCAATTGCGTTTTCCCAAGGGCTTAAAAGATACTCTGAACCTTAAACCCCGAAGGAACCAACAACGTGCTAACAATTATCTTTGCGTCTGTTGCACTCAATGCAGCAACGGCAATCCAGGTTCAAGAACCAGTCGTCAAATTAGAGCGCACGCCCGCTGAAATTGAAGCGTTGCGTACCGACACTAACGGCTTGACCGAGGTTACCCTGGCGAACGGCACCAAAATGATGGATTTGAAAGGGCGCTTTCAAATGGAAATGCGTGCCACCGTGGGTGCCGATGGCAAGCTAGTGCTGCAGTGTAATACCGAAGAAGCTAGACACGAACACAGCAGTGAAACGCTTGCGGCCCCTGCTAATAAGCCTGAAGAGCGTTAGAAATGAAAAATATTTTATTAAACGCTTCAATTTTGGCGACTGCGATACTCGGATCTATGAGCGCACACGCAGCGGCTACTTTTATTATTGTCAACAATGACGGTGCTGGTGAAGGTTTTAACGATGTCACTGTCGTAGCACCTGTAGGCGGCAACACCGGAGTAACGCTAGGTCAGCAGCGTTTAATTGCTTTTCAAGCTGCTGCCGACAACTGGGCCCGCGTTATCCAAAGCAACGTGACTATTAGAATTAGATCGAATTTTGATCCGCAGACTTGCAACAACCCAGTTGGTTCAGGCGCGGTTTTGGGTTCTGCTGGCGCAGCCGCAATTTTTTCGGACTTCCCGATTACAGCTGAGGCAGACACTTGGTTTTCCTCGGCACAAGCAGATGCCCTTTCCGGTGCGGATCAAAGCCCAACAGGAAATGACATCAACGCCACGTTTAACGTTTCTCTGGACGCCGGTTGTTTGCCTGGAACAACAGGATGGTGGTACGGCACTAACCCAGCAATTCCTGTACCTGCCGGCACGATTCCGCTTTTGCCGGTGTTACTGCATGAGTTCGGCCACGGTTTAGGCTTTCAAACTTACACTGATCGTACGACTGGTACCTTCAACAGTAACAGGAAGGACATTTGGAGCCGCTACCTTTTCGACAATCAACTTGCAAAAGGCTGGCGCGCGATGGTCGATGCCGAGCGAGTTACTTCGTCAATTAACGACCCGTTCTTGGTCTGGGATGGCCCCAGTGTTAATGGCGCACTCGCTTCGACCTTAGGCCCTTCAACTGTGTTGCGTATCACGGCACCCGCAGCTATTGCTGGCAGTAGTGTCGCCAATCCTGCGACGTTTGGCCCAGCAATCACGACGACAACCGCGCAAATTGTGCTTGCCGATGATGGCACTGCCCCCAATGATGATGGCTGCACGGCATTGACGAATGGTGCTGCAGTTGCTGGGAAAATTGTTTTGATTCAGCGTGGAACCTGCACTTTCGTCGTAAAAGCAGCGAACGCTCAAGCGGCTGGCGCGATTGGTGTTGTGGTTTACAACAATGCCGCAGGTTTGCCAGGTATGGGCGGCACCGATCCAACGATTACCATTCCCGCAATCGGCGTCACACAAGCGCTGGGTCAGCAAATCATCGCACAGGCAACTGCGGTAACTGGTTCGATTACGACGGATGCAACGCTGCCTGCGGGAACAAACGGCGGGAAATTGCGCATGCACGCGCCGAATCCACTTGTCGGGGGTTCCAGCGTTTCTCATTGGACTACTGACGCATCGCCGAACTTACTCATGGAACCGGCGATCAACAATAACTTATTTGATCAAGTCGACCTAACGCGCAATTTGTTCCAAGACATTTTCTGGCCGTTAGCACCTGTTGGCGGCACAATTGTTGCTGTTACACCATCAGGTTCGTTCTC
>JAYTAO010000355.1:0-3652 GCA_043737435.1 Rhodanobacteraceae bacterium
CTGGTCTGTGCCACAAAATGTGGTCGCGTACTGGCGTTGCCCTTGCAACACCGGTTCAGAGGCGGTGAATACAAACGCCCCCTGGCGTGGGCTCACAACGATGTTTTTCAGCACGCTGCTTTTAGCTGCAATTAAAACTTTTGGGTCATCAACCATTTGCTTCTCAATTTCGGCGATTTGGTTGGTCGCAAATTCGCTACCGGTCATCTGTATCAATTCAATCATGCGCCATGCCGTTTGCTTCGTATCGGCATGCGCAGCGCCCAGATTTTTAAGGCGCAAATCGAACGCCTTCCGATATTCAAACTTAGCAAAACGAATCGATCCTCGGCGGCCTAAGACTCAGCTTCGCGTTGATACTGCATTGCCGCAGCTAAAGACGCTTTGGGTTGAGCGCCTATCAATTCGGGCGATTGCAATGCCTGCAAAACGTTCCAACGAAGCTGCTGAGTTAAACTAGAGCGGGCGGGCAATTTAGCCAATTTCTCGCGTGCGTCAAGGCTACAAGCGAGCGCAATATCTGTCAGTGCGGCATTCGCATCACCGTTGAGTCGATGTAACATCGCGCGCCCACGCAGCGCATTGACGTGTTCTTTTTTTATGAATCTGGATGCGTCGGCGCTGACGGCAGTTTCGCTTGCGTTTTCACTGCACGAGTCCACTACGCGTTGCCACAAGGCGATGGCTTCGCGCAGGCGTTGTTGTTGCACAAGTAATACGACGTTACCGCTGATTTCGTCAAAAGCAGGCATCGTCACTTGATATTTCGCTTCAGCCCCAACAGCGGGCGTTTTGACTGCGATCGTTGGCTTTGCCAGCGCCGGAGTTGCAAACGCAAGCGGGTTTACTAAGCAGAAACCAGTCAATATCAGCAAAGAAAAATGGTATTTCATCAGCATTATTTGTCCACAAGGTCGAATTGCCATTTCGTAAGATGCGCAGTCAGCGAAAACTGTTATTGCGCTGCGCAATCGTCATATTGTTGCCCGCCTTTGCTCAGGCAAAAACGAAGAGTATGCAGCTCTTCATACGCTTCGAACGGTGCCACCGTCACAGTGCGCCAGTCCGCTGACACCTTGATCGTGGGTGGCAAGCTCGTGCCCGGCATAAAGCCCTGCAATGAGATCACATCGCCTGCCCGAAAAATTTGTTTGAACGTGCCGGCGGCGCGATCTAGGTACCAAAAATTCAAATCTGTGTGCGCGCACATGCCGCAGGCGCCAGCGCCGTTACCGTCAAAATCCTTGGCCTCCGGCCCTTGGCGAACCAGCAGGTTGCCGCCATCAATCACGCGCCACTGCAGCGCATCTGCCCAATTAGCGGCTGAGGCATTGATCGCATCGCTCAACGTGCCATCTTCGCGATGTAGCAACGGTATCGGTTGCCCAGTCAAGTGATCGCGCGGTCGTAGCGCTGGCGATTGCTTGCGATTATCTTGGTAGGCCAGCAACGGCCAGCAAAGGAATTGCCCCTCAGCTAATTCGGTGTCTTGGTGCGCTGTGCGAAGCGCAGTCGGGGAATCTGAACCTTGCGGCGCATCAGGATAGGCTGGGGTGATATTAAAAAACGCCAAGACTTCACCGGTAGCCAAACCAGCACTCGGTAAAAAATAACCGTGACTGGTTTCGCCGTTATTTACCCCCAGCAGCGGCGTATGGCAGCGCGTGACTTGATATTCGCGTGGCACCGCTAGCTCAATGGCAAGAAACTCCCGTGGCGGTTTTGGGTCGATAACAGGCGAAGCACTCAGCGCTAGTGAAATGTACACAGAACTCAGCCGCAAATGGTCCGTCGCTGGCAGTGCGGCCCATGGAATAGCTAGCTCAAAACTAAGCTCCGTCACCCTCGAGCTGGCGCTGGTTTGCCGCTGTTTGAAGGCGATAGCAACGGGCGTATGCGGCTGAAAATCAGCGAGTTCGGCGCTGCGCGGCAACTCGAAAACTGAGTTTGCTGCGGCGGCGTTGCTGAGCACCCATTGGCGAATAAACGCGGCACTCATTTGCGCCCTGCGCTTAAGTTGCTCGTTTACCCATTGCTTGCACTCAGAGATGGAATATTGCGCATCGCTCGGCGTCATTTGGGTGCAATCTGCAGCGCTGCGGTAATACCCTGGGTCAGGGGTGCGAAAGCTCCAAGAAATTGGCGGCAACGTTAACTCCTTGATGCTAGCAATGGCCAATTCAAGGCTGACACTATGGGTTTTTGCTGTGGTCGGTTCTTTTTGTTGCGGCATCAATCCCGCAACTACAATTCCGGCATCACTTTGCGCAATCCAAACTCGCCCGCGCTTATCCGCAGGCTTCCTACTCGCAAACAAGGGCGCGGAAGGCGCAAGTGCCTCCCACTCAGCAATCGCGCCATCCATAGCGAAGCCCTTGGGCAAAACTTTGGCGGCGATTCGGGTGTCGGCGTGAAAAAGCGAAAGCACCTGCGCATTTGCAGCCTCATTTTGTGCGTGCGCGGTCGTGCACGCCAACAGCGTCAGCAAAAGAAGGGGAAGGCACAACTGCCTTACACCCAAAGCTCGCCTGTATTTAAGGGATCGAAATCGCATCAATACGATCACAGCGCACGATGACCCGGGTCGAGGTTTGATTGCGCAGCTCGATGGTATTTTCGTCGATGCGGCGCACAAAGATCGCATGAATCACCTGTGCGCTAAGATAAATGGCAAGGCCTTTTTTCTGAGCAAGGCTCTGCTCAAGTAAATCATCCAAAATTATTCGTGAAAGACCGCCGTGGTGAAACTGCGAGCTGCCTTGCATGGTCGTAATCTGCGTTTCGGTGTGCATTTGTCGCTCAAGGGGTTAGCAATAGCTTGATAAACGTCAAATAGGGGTGGAAACGAACATTTGATAAAACGCTTTGCCGAAAACGAGTGCGCTATTGGTCAGCGCATCTAAATGCGCGCTAGCGCACGGTGACGGTAGCGCGGTCGTAATTTACTGGCCGCAGCATTCGCAGTCACTTGACCCAAGTCAAAAGGCGCAGACCCGCCCAGGCGCAAGCTAGTGCACCCTTCCCACTTCCGAGAATTTTATGAAACCTACCATTTCGGTATTGGCAATTGTTGCCTCAGCGATTGCACTGCATGGCTGCAGCCCCACCCCTAGCTCAGACAGCGCGCCCAACACAACGCCCAAGAACGTAGCTTCAGTGGCAGACACAGGCGGTTCTGAAAAAGGTGATTTAGGCGCACCGGTAGGTGCGCCCGTGCAGGCGCTGTTGACCTCACCGCCGAACGTACCACCGCCAACCGGACGAACGCAGCCTGCGAAAGTGATTGTCAACTTGGAAGTGCGCGAAGTGGAAAAGGAAATTTCTGAGGGCGTGAAATATACCTTTTGGACCTTTGGCGGCACGGTGCCGGGTAGTTTTATCCGCGTGCGTCAGGGCGATACGGTGGAGTTTCATTTGAATAATCACCCCGATTCAAAAATGCCGCACAACATTGATCTACACGCCGTTACCGGGCCGGGCGGCGGTGCTACCTCAAGCTTTACCGCGCCCGGCCACGGCTCACAATTTAGCTTCAAAGCATTGAATGCTGGACTATTTGTCTATCACTGTGCGACCGCGCCGGTGGGCATGCATGTCGCCAACGGCATGTACGGTTTAATTTTGGTGGAGCCACCGCAGGGCTTATCCAAGG
>JAYTAO010000356.1:0-8925 GCA_043737435.1 Rhodanobacteraceae bacterium
CAGCAATCTAGTGTGGCGTCATGACCTTTAACGCCACATCACGACACAGGTTGAGTTACTCCGTTGAATACACCGTCGCCATCCCGCCTTGGCCGAGTAAGCCTTTGACTCGGTCGCCTAAGATGGTGTGAAGCTCGCCGTTTAGGTCGATCGTTTGCATGCTCTGTAACTGACCTATTGCGCCGCTGGATCCCTCAGCAAGCCAACGCCCAGCTGCACATTAGTCATGCCCGCCGCTGTGTTGGGTGTCGCTGGGCGCGCCAATAAATTGGATGCTATCGCCACTGCTCCATTGCGCATTCGCAGAAACAACATTGGTGTGTTGATCGGTGGCGTGTTCATAGGGGCCCGGACCCGTTGCGGTGCCTGCCTGCTTGCAACTTCCGTCATGCTTTGCGCCCTTCCTGAACAAGCTTTCACAATGCCAAGTTGGTCACACTTTGCCGCAGCGTAAGAGTTGTGTAATCACCCGCTTGGGGATATTTCCATGCTTGCATCCGTAACGATTGCCTTTTTACAAAGTCTTCTAACTGAGTGTCGCCACCGAGCTATTGCTGTCAGCGATTGCTACAAATACTTTTAAAATAAAGTGTGCTGACATAACAGATAGGGTGTTTGGCGATGCAGTTCGACGCCACTCCCATATGAGAGCCAAACGATGCCTGGCATGGCGCGATGCGCTGGCGCAATCGCTGTGAGTCCTTGCGGCTCAGGTTTTTAACCACGCGCGTTCGGCCGGCTTATCAATACACTGGAGCACTGCGACATGAGACTGCAGGGCGTCCAGCAGTGTTTGGTTGAACCGTTCCAACCGAATAGGGTCTTCGATTGAGCCATACAAACCATTCAGCAGTTTGGGTAACAGATCGAGATTCACTTGATGCTCCGCGGTAGTACAAGCCGAAGTTCGCAGGCAGTTTCGCACGAGCGTTACTATCCACCACGCAACGCCAATGCTGTGGCAGCAACCCGCCTGCCAAGTGCCATGGCAAGGGTGCGTTCTTCCGCACTGATCGGCGCGTTGCCGGCATTACCGGCGACGTGGCTGGCACCATAGGGCGTACCGCCGCTGCTGGTTTCAGACAAGGCATTTTCGGTATAAGGTAAGCCGACCAACAGCATTCCGTGATGTAAAAGCGGCCGCAAAATGTCCAGCAACGTCGATTCATTGCCGCCGTGCTGGGTTGAGGTCGAGGTAAATGCACCTGCGGGCTTACCTACGAGTGCACCGGAGAGCCACAGGGGTGTGGTGGACTCAAAAAATGCCTGCATCGCGGCGGCCATGGCACCAAAGCGTGTAGGCGTGCCCAGAACTAGCCCAGCACATTCGCGTAAGTCATCCAAAGTTGCGAGCGGGGCGCTCGCGCCAACGTCAGCCCCAGTGCTGGCGGGCAAGGACGCGACAGTACGTACCCGCGCACGCGCGCCAGCAGCTTCGACGCCCCGCGCAGCTAATCGCGCCAGCTTTTCCACCGCGCCGTGGCGCGAGTAGTACAGCACCAAAATTTCAATGTCCTGGCTCACAATAGTCATGTAAAAACTCACAAGTTCGTGTCGACTTGTTTGCCAAAGCAAAACAAGGGAAAAATTCGACGCCAGTTATACCTTGGCGGTAGCATGCTCGGCAAAGCTCAACGGAGAAAACATTGATGAAAGGTCTGAAAAATTTCTGCAAACTTTACTGCCAAGGCGAAACAATTTTATGTTTTGCATTGGCGAGCACGCTGCTTTGCGCCGCCAACCTAAGTTTGGCAACCGGGAGTTTGGCAACCGGGAGTTCGGCAACCGGGGTGAGCGTTAATACAGCGCAGCTAGACAGCCTGACACTGACTACATTGAACGGCGCTAGCTGGAGCGCGAAATCACAGCGCGGCAAATTTGTGGTACTGAATTTCTGGGCGACTTGGTGCAAGCCGTGCGTGAAAGAAATGCCGGACTTTCAACTCTTGAGCCAACGTAGCGATACCGCGGTGCTGGGCTTAGCTTATGAGGACCTCACGGACGCCGAGTTGCGGGCATTCCTGACCAAGCTGAAAATCACCTATGCCGTGGTTAAAGTTGATGTGTATGCGCCGCTGCCCGCGCCGCTGGAAGTTCCCAAAGGCCTGCCTACCACGCTGGTGTTTGATCGCCAAGGGCTACTGCTGAAAAAATTTCTTGGCCCCGTCACACGTAGCGACATCGAAAAAATTATTGCCGCAGCCAGCAGTGTGAGCATTCCTAAGCGGTGAGCAAAATGGCAACGTTAGGGCGTGAATTTATCGTGCGTGGGCGGGTGCAAGGCGTAGGGTTTCGCGCCGCCACCCAGCGCGAGGCGATGCGCCTAGGGTTAGTTGGGCAGGCAAATAATTTGCCCGATGGTGCGGTGAAAGTACGGGCTTTCGGCAGTGACGTTGCCTTGGATATTCTGGCGCAATATCTAGCGCATGGCCCGCGTTTTGCGCGCGTCGATCTATTAACGCAGGTTCCAATCGCCACCAATGAAAACGTCCCACTGCATTTTTCGACCAGCGCCGAAAGTTAATGACGCCCAATCTTGCACGTCAAGCCGAATTGCTTAAAAGTGCCCTGCAACGCGGTGATCTAGTCGCCGCAAAAGTTTTCGCTGATGCGTTAACCGAGCAATTGCCAGACCAGCCGGAACATTGGCGTACCGCGGCGCTGATCGCAATTCATTTGGGCGAAACCGGGGATGCGGCCAGTGGTTTACTCCGCGCCATTGCGCTAGCACCGGCATCAGGCACGCTGCGTGCAGAATTGGCGGTAGTGTTGGAGTTGCAGGGCGAGCTGGGTGAAGCGCAAATGCAGCTGCACGAGGCGATTCGGCTTGACCCGGGAGAAATCAAACATCGTTTGAGGCTTGCCACGGTTTTGCTCAACGCCGGCAAACCTGCCGAGGCAGCGATGTTAGCGCGTCAAGTCGTGGCACGGGCACCCAACTTACAAACCGGATGGCACGTGTTGGCGGACAGTGCTTACACCCAGGGCGATTGGCAAGCAGCGCTGCGCAGTTTTGAGCGCGCACTAGAACTAGCCCACCGCGACGGCGCCGCAGCGTCGGCCAAGCTTTGGTACAACGTCGGCTTGTGCATGGGTAAATTGCACGCGCCAGAGCGCGCGCTGCAGGCTTTTGATCGCGCCCTGGCGCTGGATGCAAAGCTGTATATGGCGCTGGCGCAGCGGCTATTTACCCAGCGCAAATTGGCCGACTGGCGCGGCTTAGCGGCCAATAGCGAACAATTGATGGAGCTGGTGAAATTGGGTGTACCGGGGATCACGCCTTCCTCATTTTTGGCAGAGCCCGCAAGTGCGTTAGCGCAATTAAGCTGCGCCCGCACGATGAGTAAGCAGGTGGCGCGCGCAGTCGGGGTCGGCTTTGAGACAGCGGCAAAACATAGAGGATTGACGCCCAGAGGCTTGAGTCGTACCTGTTTGCACGGGCCTGAGCGTAAATTGCGCATAGGATTTGTTAGTAACGGTTTTGGCCAGCATCCAACCGGGTTGGTTACCGTTGAGTTTTTCGAATTGCTGAACCGCAGACGTATGCAAACGCTGCTATTTGCGACCGCGCCCTCGGATGCCGGGCCAATTCACCAGCGCTTGGCAAATGCGGTCGAGGTAATTTGCGATTTGACGAACTTGCCGGCGCATGCAGGCGTTAAAAAAATTCGCGAGCTTGAGGTTGATGTGCTGTTTGACCTGCGCGGCTTTGGCGATGGTGGCGTGCCGGAGCTGTTTGCACTGCGACCAGCGCCGTTACAAGTCAATTGGTTGGCCTATCCAGGCACATCAGGCGCGCCCTGGATGGACTATGTTTTTGCCGACGCCCAGGTGCTGCCGCCGAGCGTTCGCGCAGGTTTCAGCGAGGCGGTGGTTTATCTGGAAACGCCGTTTCAGCCCTACAACGCACAATCTGAAATTGCCGAGTTAAAACCCCGGTCTCGGTATGGCCTCAGCGATAATGCAGTCGTGCTCTGCAGTTTAAACAATAGCTACAAAATTAATCCGGAGGTTTTTGCGGCTTGGTGTCGCATTTTGCATGCGGTACCGAATGCCGTACTTTGGCTGCTGCGCGCCGGCGATGCTGATGTCTACGCAAAAAATATGCAGGCGCATGCCCACGCGGCTGGCATTGATCCGGCGCGGATTGTTTTTCTACCGAAAATGCCGCACCCCGAGTATTTAGCTGCGTTAGCACATGGCGACTTATTTTTAGACACATTTCCCTGCGGCGCCCACACCACCGCACGCGACGCACTGTTCGTGGGTTGCCCGGTGCTGACCATTTCCGGAGCAACATTCGCCGCGCGTGTCGCGACTAGCCTTAACATTGCCTCGGGAATGGCCGCCTTCAACACCCCGGATATTGAACACTACATTGCCAGCGCCACGCAGTTGGCGAATGCGCCAGAGCAAATGAAACTCTGGCGTAACAAGCTAATCGCAGCGCGGCCAAAATTATTTGATAGCGCAAGGTTTGCTGAAAACTTTATGCGCGCAGTCGAATTGATCGACGCGCATGCGCGCCATGGACTGGCACCGCAGGATTTGCACGTGGATTGAGATTACGCAGTTTACTCACGTGCTTCAAATCCGGAGGAAAAAAGATCATCGAACGCGCTTGATACGGAGAGAGAGAAGTTGACATTGCTTAACTGGCCCGGTGCCACCGCCGGTACCGCCAATGACGTGGCACCCAAGAACCCACAATTACCAAGGTAGGCTGATGTGTTCGGAGCACAGATTACGCCCGCATAAATTTGATTCACAAACATCGGACCTGCGTCGGTGGCGACAAAAAAGTTATACGGACCGAAAAATGGTGTGCTCATGGCATATCGCCCGCTATCGTTAGTCGCTATTGACGCCAATCGTACGGGCAGTTGCGGCGCAATTCGCGATTCCCATAAGTCTAGTACAACCCCTGAATTTGATAGCCCGGAAGTATTTGTAATTGCGCCAGAAATTGTGAATCTGCTTTCTAAATTAAAATCGCGATTAGTCAAAATTCCTGCCTGACCGACAATAATTGGATCGCCATTCAGCACATTGCAGGGAAATAGCGCCGAGTCTGCGCAAGTGCGATTCGAATATATTTGTGGGAAATTGTAGGCATTTTGGCGCCCCGAAATAATACGATATTCGCCGGGAACCAAATCGTCGATTTGATAATTTCCATCTATTCCATAGTTAACTGCGTTGGTATATGACCCAGCCACATAACCACTTTTATAAGTTTCAACTGAGCCGAAATAATAGGGTTGGCTTGGCGCGACGATTTTTCCCTTAATCGCACCAGCCCGGGGCATAACTAAATCTATTCCGCCAGTCTGTTGATTGTCAAATATGCGAATTTCCTGAGCACCCACCAATTGAACGTTACAGTTTTGACCAGGGATAATTTGGCAGTCTATATTCGGATATGCGCGGTCTATATGTTTTACGCTAGTCGATAAAACATAATATGCACCCGAATTAACACCCAATATACTATAAAAGCCCTGCGCATTTGTGCGCGCACTGTAGCTCCCATATAAATTATTGCAAGCAGTCGGGTTATAGGTCGGGCATATTATTACCGTGGCCGCTTCGATAATGGCTCCTGTTTCATCACGGATCTGACCGTCAACGCTTCCTTTGGCAATTAAGACCGCATTAATTTCTATATTTTGACCGTAGGCGATGGAAACGACATTTCCGCTATTATAGTTTAGGCATAAGCCACTTCCGAGGTTAGTTGCGCATGACTTGTTTTGGTAAAGCTGTGGTACATGTGCATTTTCAGAAAAAGATACATAGTAATTTCCCGGATTAAGTGTCGCACGATAGTTGCCAGAAGAGTCCGTGTTAGTGCTATTAATCACGCCGACATCATTATAAAAATGGATATAAATATTATTATAAACTGCATTTGGGGTTGACAACGTTACTCGGCCAGACACTGTGGGCATTCGTTGAGGAGTGAAATCTATATTTCCCCTGCTCTCATTAAGTGACAAATTGATGGCCGTGCCCAACGATAGATCACAGTAATTATTGATAGGACAATTGATGCCATTATATAATTGGTCGCGGAAACCAGGAATTCTAGACTGGCTCTTGAAATTACCAGGCGGCAGACCAGCGATGCGATAGCGTCCAACCGAATCAATGTTCGATGTAAAAGTTGCTTCGTTATTTGGCTGCGGCAATATCGCTGAAACAGTTGCAGAACTTTGATTTTTATTGACATAGCCATAGATACGGCCTGATATAACTCCGCCTTCAGTGAGGGAAAAGTTGATTCCTGAAATGCTCTGGTTGTCCGCGACAGCTACCAAAGTCGCAAGGGAATACTGACAGTATTCACTATTATTTCGGCCAGCGCACGGTATATTGGGATAGATCTGCCCCAAAAATGTTGGGTTGTAGTATTGTGGGCTTGCTGAAACGTAGTAGTTTCCGGGCGCCACGCTGATACTATAACTATTACCATTTAGGTTACCATATCCGATTACTTGAAAATAATTGCCGTCAAGCCGTCCAACGGAAATATCTACGGTCGAATTTAATATATTAGATGCCAGCGTAATCTGACCGCTAATTTGCCCATTCGCTAAAGCCACATTAATCTGTGCATGGCCCGCCTGATCGGCAACTAATGCAATATATCTTTTCCCGCCCCGTTGCGGCGCAAGCTCAAAGCGCGAACTTAAGCCTAGCTCGTCGTCTTGCACTTGCTCAGGCGCTTGCGCCGGGCTCGGGCAATGGTCGCTATAAACTTCCAGGCGCGTGTCGACATCGGAACCTGCCGTGCTCAATTGCACAGTGCTGGAGGAGTCGGAATTCACCGCCACCCATATTCGCTTGCCGGGCGCAAGCCTTGCCGCGTAATTGCCGGGCAAAAGTGTGAGAGTGCCTTCACAGCTGAATGTTTCTAAGTTTGCTTGAATCTCGCTGCGATTGGCGCCCACTAAAAACACATTTCGCTTTAGCGGCAGATTTGCAGCGCGCTGGCCGTCAAGGTCATTTTCTACCAGGCTCAGCCAAGATCTCAGTTGCTTAAGTTTAAGTGCCGAACTGGAGGCTTCACTCGTTGAGTCAAGCTGTATATCCAGTACTTTGCGCGCTTCGGCAAGTAGTGGGCTTTTCGATTCCGGAGGCGCAGACAAGGCTTTTTCGTAGCCTGCAAGCGCATCGCTTTGCACATGCGCGAGCAAAACACTCATGTCTTTTGCTGTTGCTGGCAAGTTATTGGCGGCCAGTGCCCCTGCGTAAGCTGCAAATAATAGTGCAATAATGCTTTTAATTTTCATAATATTGTGCTTTTTTGGTTTCTAATCTCAAGATAACAGATAAGCACCTAAGTTGCCGTCTAAAAACCAATCGCCATTCTAGGGGATCGACGGTTTTATTCAGTAACACGAGAGCTCCTACCAAGATGCTTGGGTGTTTTTTGATCGACATGATTTTGTCCGATTCACCAAATTGGCATAAGCTCAAACTTTGATCCCTTAAATCTATCTAATGTTGCCAAATCATAAAACCTGGACTAGCGCACTAATCTTCGCGGCGGTAACGCTGATAATTCCGGTGCTCGCAAGCGGTAAAACGCAAATACCTGCGCACTACACGGTGAACGCCGCAGTGAAATATGATGCCAGCGCGGTGCAGCAAAGCTACGTCGCATTAGCCGGTGGTTTGCACAGCAACGCGCTCGGCGCAGCACTGACGTTAGCCACAGCAGTTGAAGCTTTAAACCAGGTGCCGAATGCCGCATCCTTAACTGCGGCACGAGCCGCCTGGACTAGTGCGCGCAGCAGCTATCTAGCTACCGAGGCATTCCGTTTTTATGGCGGACCAATAGACGGGCCAAAAACCGAACTGCGCGCAGCTGGCCCAGAAACAAAAATCAACTCGAATTTCAATCTGCTTGAGCAGGCGCTTTGGCGCACCAATAACGCGCTGATCGCGCCACCTGCAGCCATGGGCATTAACGGCAAGCGTCAGCGTGAGGGATTAGCCAGCGCGACAGCGGCTTTGCAAAGCGATGTGGCCTTCCTGCTTAAAGAGTGGGATCCCATACGACGCACCGGCTATGCGCAGCAATTTCTGCAACTCGAAGGCCCCGAGGCGGTCGGACGCGTATTGCGTGGGCTGGGAATGCAGGCGATTACTTTGTCAAACGCGCCGAGCGACACACGCGCCAGTGATGCCGCAGCAGTTTTGTCCGGCATGATTAGCATTTGGCACGCGCAATTAAACAAAATCACCGCACCCAGCATCGAAGCAATGCTCAGTAAAGTTGATCCCAATGCTGCGGCGGCGGTCAGTAGCGCCTTGGCAACCGCGCAAACTCAAGTGAGCGCTAAGGATCCGGCGTTGCCGGAAACATTACGAAAGCTAGCGGTTGCCATTGTCAATGCGGGCACGAGTTTGGGCGTGGCGATTGCTATTGATTGAAGCGGGAAATCAGCTGGCGAATGCGTTCGAATTGCCCTTATTGATCGTTACGCGTTGATTGCGTTGTAGATCGACTGTGCCCTATCAGAAGAGATGATCTCTGAGATCAAGTTCGTGCTCAGGCTTGCTTAGAAGAAACCTATCCGGCGCGACATTTATGCCGCAGGCAACGTTATAAATCGTTTCGGAGTAGTACTGGCCGGAATGCGTTGTATGGCGAGCATTTACGAGCAAACGAGCGTGCTGATCAGCACTGAGCGTGAACGCTTCAGAGATCGCTCTGCGCTTGGGTTGGCCCGAATTAGGTGTGCCTAAAAATCCAAGTTTAAATGAACCATTCGGCTGACTTTGGATTCTAAGTACTCCCTCGGAGCTAGGAACTGATCGTTTGCGGACGAGCTGCACAAGTTCAGGGGCGAAGGCATTTTTCCACTCGGCAAGACGGAGCTGTTGAAGGGAATACTCGGCGCACTCGCCAGGGAA
>JAYTAO010000357.1:0-3636 GCA_043737435.1 Rhodanobacteraceae bacterium
AAATCCCCGGAAACAAATCGGGTCCAGTCGTGCTGGTTATCATCCATCCAGCGGCGGTTCGCATCGCGGCGCACAATTAACGACACTCTAGGCGGCGTCGCAACCGGATTAACCAGCGGGTTAAAGCCGGTGCCGGCATTTGGCGGCGGATTGACGCCGCCGTACGGGCCGCGCACATCATTGACGACATTAGGCAAACGCGGGTCAGTACGACTAAATCCGCCAAATAATGCGGTGCTGGCATTGCCTGATTCAAAAATCGCGGCATAGACGGTTTTGCCGTCCGGACTGACCGCGAGCGCACGCGGATCTTGCGCTTGAATCGCAATGCTGCGCGCCGTCAACGTCAAATCGCTCAAATCAAACACCGCAATTTCATTTGCTTGCGAGCAGCTGACGAAGGCCTGACCAGCAGCAAAAACGACATCAAAAGGCTCATCGCTGGTGTGCAGCGTGGTGCGAATTTGGCGACTGATCAAATCGATCACGCTGACTGAATCGGAGATGTGGTTTACCGCCCAAAGCTCAGAATTGCTGCGAAAGCGCACGCTGACGGGGTCAACCCCGACCAACACATTGCCGATTGCAATCGGCGTGCCAGTTGAGACGTCAAAAAGCTGCACCCGCTGATCCGCCGTGTGTGCCACCGCCAGCGTTTTGTGATCCGGGCTAATATCCAGTGCGTGAATCGGGTGGTTTTCCCAGTTCACGTAGGGCAAGTCCGCGGCGTGGACGAAACTACTCAGCAGGACGATTGCGCCTAACCAAAGCGCTGTGTTGCATGGACCTTGCGGCATGTTTTTTTCCAATTGCATATTCGTTTTTTCAGGTTTTGCGAATGCAAAACAAGCGTAATCGTAGAGTCAAAAGCTTACGCGTGCGGCTAGCCGTTTGCGCATCGCAAGGCGTAAATTTTGCGCAGAAATTAAAACCTAAATACTTTCAAATAAACAACCAACGGCCACCATCGACACGCAAAATTTGCCCAGTGATATAAGGCGCATCGCAAAGCAGAAACTTCACCGTCGCAGCAATATCCAACGGCCCGCCTTGACGTTTCAGCGCAGTGCGCTCCAGCACGATTTCTGGGGTTTCGGCCTTCTCCATATTGTTTGACCAAATAATATTGCCCGGCGCAATGCCGTTCACCCGAACTTCCGGGCCCAATTCGCGCGCTAAGGCATACGTCGCAGCTACTAGCGACGCTTTTGCCATGCAATAGGGGGCGTAGCGCGGTAACGGGCGGTCGGCATAAATATCAACGATATTGACGATGGCGCCCTCGGCTTGGCTTAACGCAGGTGCTGCCGCCTGCGCCAGCAACAGCGGCGCAAACGCATTGCTGGCAAATAAGTCCTGAATTTGCGCGACGCTGATTTCTCCTATCGGTGTCGGGTAGAAGCTAGAAGCATTGTTGACCAGTGCATCAAGTCGGCCAAAGTGCGCGAGCACAGCGCGCACCACATTTTCGATGTCATTTAAGCGGTTTAAATCGCATTGAAATAGCGCCACGCTGTCACCTCGGATTTTTTCCAGCTCCTGCTTGAGTGCGCCTGCCTCCGCAACACTGCCCCGATAGTGCAACGCAATATCAAAGCCCGCCGCGTGCAGCACACGCACAATGTCAGCGCCTACGCGTTTGGCAGCGCCAGTCACAAGCGCAACTTTTTTTGCGCCATTTTTGCCCGGTGCCCTGTGCGAAGATTTCGAATTCATTTGAATGCTCCAATTGAGCATCAATTATGCCGCCGCTGGACGTGAAGCTGGGATCGCGAAAAATCCGGAAACCGCTACACTGTGGCTCCCTTAATTTAACCTTGGCAAATCACGATGAGCAAACAAACCGTACTGAACGCGCTGCACCGTAGTTTGGGCGCAAAAATGGTCGACTTTGGTGGTTGGGATATGCCGATCCAATACAGCTCGCAAATTGCCGAACACCACGCGGTGCGCAAAGATGCCGGTTGGTTTGATGTTTCCCATATGACGGTGGTGGACTTACTCGGCCCGCGCGTACGGGAGTTCTTACGCTACTTGGTGGCGAACAACGTCGACAAGCTGAAAAGCCGTGGCAAAGCGCTTTATACCTGCATGCTTGATGCCCAAGGCGGCGTCATTGATGATTTAATTATTTATTTTCAAGACGAATCATGGTTTCGTATTGTTGTTAATGCGGCAACGCGTGATAAAGATTTAGCCTGGATTGCGACCCAGGCGGCGCAGTTTTCGGTGGTCGTGAACGAACGGCCTGAGCTGGCGATGGTGGCTGTGCAAGGCCCAAATGCACGCGCCAAAGCTGCTAGTTTATTGAGCGCAGCAACGGCAGCAAAAGCGCTAGCGTTAGGCAAGTTTGCCGCTTGTGAGGGTGATGATATGTTCATCGCACGCACCGGCTACACCGGCGAAGACGGCTTTGAAATTATTCTGCCGGAATCGGCGGCGGAAGAGTTTTGCAAAAGCCTAATTGCGGCCGGTGTGCTGCCCGCAGGTTTAGGCGCACGCGACACCTTGCGCCTAGAAGCGGCGATGAATTTATACGGCCAAGATATGGACGAAAGCACCACGCCGTTGGAATCTGGATTGGCTTGGACACTTGCGCTTGAGCCTAAGGAACGCGATTTTATTGGCCGCGGCGCGCTTGAAGCGCAAAAAGCAGCCGGCGCGCCACGTCAGCTCATCGCGTTGGTCATGGACGAAAAGGGCGTGTTACGACATGGGCAGGTCGTGCAAACCGCTGCAGGCGTAGGTGAAATTACCTCCGGCACGTTCAGCCCGAGCGCGAATAAGGCAATCGCGTTTGCGCGGGTGCCCGCCGGCGAGCTGGGTGCGGTAAGCGTTGAAATTCGCGGCAAACAAATGCTGGTGCGGGTGGTTAAAGCACCGTTTGTGCGCGATGGGCAAGTCATGCCGGGAATTTAACCGGATGATTTTGCTTCGGGATTAACAGTAATATGCTCAGTGTATTGCATGCAAAGGCAAGAAAACTTAGCCTAAGTATGCTTATAAACATGCCGATGTTTAAGCCAAAAAAATAGGTTTATATTGATTCAATTGCAAACGCCCACCAAAGGCCGATCTAGATCAAAATCAGTACAGTAATTGCTTTGGGCTTGTTAAAAGTTCCTCAGCGCGCGGCAGGTGCCAAAAACTGCGCGGTAAACGCATCCCTAAACTCCGGGCCCCAGGCCGAATCTAGATGAGTTCCCCCAGGCACTACGGTCAAACGCTTAGCCACTGTATCGGGGATTGCCGCGTACAGCTTTTCCGACAACATCGCCGGTGTTTGCGAATCTTTTTTGCCGACGACGATCAAAATAGGCTCGTCCAAATGCGCCATTAATGCCAAATTGCCGCGGCCTTTGACTGTCTCATCAAGCTCAAAACGCCTGATGAAAAGGCCGCTCAATCCTTTAGGAAAAACCTTGATCCATTCCTCAGCCGTCGTTGCGGATCCTTCTAAAATTAGACCATCAAGAGTAAATTTTTCAGCAACATAACCCGCCAGAAAGCTGCCAACGGAATGGCCATGCACAATGACCGGCAACCCGCCAAGTTCCGGCCAGCTTTTCAAATCCGTGTAGCTTGCGGCGGCACCTGCAAACATGCCATCAAACCTAGCTTGACCGGTGCTAGCGC
>JAYTAO010000358.1:0-3632 GCA_043737435.1 Rhodanobacteraceae bacterium
AAGTCGCGCACATAGTTGGCGATGATGTGCGGCGAGCGGGTGTTGGCGGCGCTATTGATCACCTCGGAAAAGCGGCCAATGGCGGCAATTAAAGACAGCTCACGCGCTTGCGCTAATAGGCCCAAATTTGCGATGCCCAGAGCTGCGTCAAATTCACCCAAGGCGCGCTCGGCTAAGCGCTCAAAAACCCGACAGATGCGCGCATGCGCGTACTGCACGTAATACACCGGATTGTCCGACGATTGCTTTTTCGCCAATTCCAAATCGAAGTCCAAATGCTGCTCGTGGCTGCGCATCACATAGAAAAAACGCGCCGCATCGGTGCCGACTTCTACGCGCAAATCAGCCAGCGTCACGAACTGCCCGCCGCGCTTACCCATCGATACTTCCACGCCGTCTTTAAACAAACGCGCAAACTGCACCAAATCTACTTCCACGCGGTTTGGATCGATGCCCAAACCGCTGGCGGCGGCTTTTAGGCGCGCAATATAGCCGTGGTGATCGGCGCCCAAAATATAAATCGCCCGGTCATAGCCGCGCTCAAACTTGTTTTTCAAATAAGCAATATCGGAAGCAAAATAGGTGCTCTGACCATTTTCACGAACCACCACGCGGTCTTTTTCATCGCCAAATTCCGTGGCTTTAAACCAAAGCGCACCATCGCGCGTTTCCATCTGACCACGCTCGGTTAATGCTGAAACCACCGCCTGCAACGCACCACTTTCCGCCAGCGAGCGCTCGCTAAACCATTCATCGTGCACGACGTTGAACTTGACCAGTTCTTCCTTTATTTCCGCCTGCAAACGCAGTAACGCAAAATCATAAATTTGCCGAAATTTATCAGCACCCAGCAAAGTTTTAGCGTTCGCAATCAGGGCATCAACATGTTTGTCCTTATCCCCGCCTTGTGACTCATCCAGCGGCAAATTCGCCATCACGGCATCGCCATCGCAGACAAAGGCCGCGCCAAATTCCGCCGCCATCGGTGCCGCCATTTCGGTGACATAAGCGCCTTTGTAGGCATTTTCCGGAAAACGCGTATGGACTTGCTGCAGCTCCAAATAGCGCAGCCAAAGGCTGGTCGCCATAATGTCCATCTGGCGGCCGTAGTCGTTGACGTAATACTCGCGCTGCACATTAAAACCCGCCGCCGCCAAAATATTGCTCAAGCTGGAACCATAGGCAGCACCACGGCCATGGCCGACGTGCATCGGGCCGGTCGGGTTGGCGGAGACATACTCAACCGTCAGCTTTTCGTTGGCGCCCAAGTTGGTGCGGCCGAATGCATGTCCCAAGCGCAATACTTCACCAATGACCGCGTACATGCTTTCCGCGCGCATGAAAAAGTTGAGGAAGCCGGGGCCGGCGATTTCGACTTTCGCAACGTTTGGATTCGCAGGCAAATTCGCCATGATCGCTGCGGCAAGCTCACGCGGCTTTTGCGCTAACAGCTTAGCTGCGGCCATCGCCGCGTTGCAGGCAAAATCGCCATGCTCCCGCGATTTGGTGTTTTCCACCAAAAATTCTGGGTTTGCAGGAACTAACTTGTCAGCGTGCGCGTTCGCCGCAATCAATGCGGAAAGTGCTTGATTGACCAAGTCACGGATTAACTGTTTCATCTTGCATGCTCAAAAATCGATCTGCGGAGCATAACCGCAAGGCACTAAACGCCAGCAAAAAGTGCTTGGTTAGTCTGCTAAAACGCCGAAATGCTGCGCTTAACCAGCCCACGTGGCTAGCGTCAGCGGCGAAATCACGTCAATATTCGGCGCTAACGGCTGATAAAACTCCACTATGGCAACTGTAAATGACCGCCACGCAGTCGCGTTTGCGCCCGCTGGCGTAGGAAATGCGGCAGTCGGCTTTGATTTGATCGGCCACGCGCTTGATACCAATACCAGCGACGGCAGCCCGCTCGGCGACCGCGTTTCCGTGCGCTGCACCGACTCTATCAAGGTCGAAATCACTGCGATCACCGGCCTAGATATTCCTCTACCGCACACCCCGCAAGAAAATACCGCCGGGCGCGCGGTGTTGGCGTATCAGCGCGCCTTGGGTTTGACGCACGGCTTTAGTCTGCGCATTCATAAGGGCATTCCGCTGGGTTCGGGCCTGGGCGGCTCGGCGGCCAGTGCAGTGGCGGCTGTAGTCGCTGCGAATGCCGCTTGTGGCTCGCCGCTGACGTTGGCGGCGCTCTATCCGTTTGCGCTAGAAGGCGAATGCGCCGCGAGCGGTGCCAAGCATGGCGACAATGTCGGCCCGCAGCTTTTGGGCGGCTTGTGCTTTACTAATGCCGAGCGCTGTATTTCCCTGCCAGTGCCGAGCGGGCTAACGGCCGTGGTGGTGCATCCAGATTTTGTTTTGGAGACCAAAATTGCGCGCGCAGCACTTGCGGTGCCCTTTCAAATTGGCGAATTCGTCGCGCAAAGCGACAAATTGGCGGGGTTTTTGATTGCGCTCTATGAGAACGATATCCATCTGCTGCGGCAGAGTTTGGCTGATGTCTTAGTGGAGCCCAAGCGCGCGCCATTGATACCCGGCTTTTATGCGGTAAAAAAAGCCGCATTGGACGCCGGTGCAATCGGCGCCAGTATTTCCGGTGCTGGGCCCAGCGTATTCGCGTGGTTTAGTGACCGCGAGTCGGCTGAGCGCGCGCAATTAACGATGCAGGCGGCTTTTGAAGTTATTGGTTTGCGTGCGACCGGCTATGTTGCCCCTGTTGCTGGGCGCGGCGCGCGGGTGGTGTCCAGTGAATGACGAATTTCCAAAATACCTGGCAAAGATCGCGTAGCATAAAGATGCCGAAAATACGCGGCACAAACACACATAAATAAATAAACTAAAGGGAATGCATCGATGAAACGCTTTGCTAATTTACTTGCCGTACTGTTCGTGTTTTGTATCACCACCGCAGCCAATGCCCAAGAACGTAACTGGAAGGAAGGGCCGGTCAGCGTGGTAACGGCTGTAAAAATTATGCAGGGCCAAGATGAGAAATACATCAACTTCCTTGCCACTACCTACAAACCCATGATGGAAGAGCAGAAAAAAGCGGGCGTTATCGTTTCCTACCGGGTTTATGACGCCAGTGCGCGCAATCCTGACAACGCCGATATGTATCTAGTGGTGACTTATCCGAATATGGCCAGCTTTGATGGCCTAAACGAAAAAACCGAGCCGCTGATGAAAAAAGTGACCGGCCAGACACGCGATCAAGCCGCAGCGGCAAGCGCAGAACGTAACAGTATGCGCATCATACTCGGCAGTGAAATGATCCGTGAAGTGTTACTGAAATAATTCAGCTGAATGATTTGTTAGTGCTCAGGGCCAGTTGTTTACTGGCCCTTTTTTTCGACTAAGACCTAAGTGACCCGCGAAGGTTTCGGCGCGCGTTCTGGCAGCGGAAATAATTTCACGTTACCGCTCTCTAGCTATGCGCCTTCATGTACTCGCGTAACGCTCCATTGATTCGACTTTGGTAGCGCTTACCGGTAGTTTTGAAAAATTTAATACGTCTGCGTCAAGTCGCAGGGTCACTTGTTGCTTATTCTCAGCCAAAACCAATTCGCCTGCTCGGGTTCACCGAACTGGCCCGGTCGAGCGAGCTATATCGCTGTAGTCAATTTGAGCAT
>JAYTAO010000359.1:0-3629 GCA_043737435.1 Rhodanobacteraceae bacterium
TAAGCCCGAGGACACCCACCTTTTAACGACCAAAATGCAGTTAACGACCAAAATGCCACAGGCCTTAAAAACCGCTGGCATTCCCCCATTTTAGTCAAATCCGCTTAAAACCTAAGCCAAAACAATTCCAAACCCAACATCCCCGGCCGCAATTGCGGCTTATAAAATGACCCAATGTCGTCCTAAATCTTGTTCAAAATCGCGCGCACGGGATTCAAATCAACCTACGCCATCGCCGCTCGGCGTTCGCTTCAGATATGGGTAGTCAGTTCGTTGACTTCACACCAGCCAGCGAGGCCATAGGTTTGCGGTGCGCTCACAGTCGGGTCAGATTTTTCTGATGGACGAGCGGTTTCAGCTTTGAATTTTGCGCTTAGTTTGCTAATGCCTGGATTGCGTTAGTATCGCGCCAGGCATTGCGTCACATGAGTTTTGTCTGGTCAGCCCATGGGCGTACCCGCCATCCCGCGCAGGCTCAAATGCCAACTCCACGCCCATTGCGCGTGCACTTTCCACAGCTATAACTGAGGGCAAAAATGTCAGTTCATCCCGAGCCGCGTCAAAATCATCTTCTGGCCGCACTATCGCCTGAAGTTCAAGCACGGCTATTCCCGTATTTGGAACTGGTGCGGATGCCGCTGCGCTCGCTGCTGTACGACTCTGGGCGCGCTATGCGCCATGTCTATTTTCCCACCGACTCTATCGTTTCGCTGCAATACGTCATGGAAAATGGCGCTTCGACTGCGATCTTGGTGGTTGGTAACGAGGGGTTGCTGGGGATCACGTTGTTTATGAGTGGCGAAACGACGCCGAGCCGGTCGATCGTACAAAGTGCAGGTTACGCGTATCGGCTTCCTAGAGCGCGGGTGAAAGAAGAATTTAACCGGCATGGGCAGTTGCTCGTGCTGATGCTGCGCTACACGCAAGCGTTGATCACGCAAGTGGCGCAGACGGCCGTTTGCAATCGGCACCATTCTATCGATCAGCAACTGTGCCGCTGGCTGCTGCTGTCGATGGATCGGCTTTCGCATAACCGCTTAACGATGACTCAGGAATTTATCGGCAATATGCTGGGTGTACGCCGCGAAGGCGTGACCCAAGCGGCCTTAAAATTGCAGCAGCTTGGCGTCATTTCGTATCAGCGTGGACTGATCAGGGTACTCGACCGGAACCAGCTTGAACATCTCAGCTGCGAATGCTACGCCGTGGTCAAAAAAGAGACGGAAATCCTGCTGCACTACATGCCGCAGCGCCAAGTGATCAAAAATGTCGACGCTATACCGACCGTAACTTTGCCAACGCCTTCAGGCAGCGACTAGCCGCTGAGAATATAGTTCGGCTGTTTGTGCATATTTGCGAAACTAGCACACGAAGCCGCGCAGCCAAAATCGGTGTGCACAGCCATGACCACGATCAAGATGCGATACTTTTGCTCATCTGCTGCAGCAGGGTTTGTTGTGTCGCCTGTTCGGCGAGACTTAAATGTCGTGTCGCCTGTTCGGCGAGACTTGAATGTCGTGTCGCCTGTTCGGCGAGGCTTGAATGTCGTGTCGCCTGTTCGGCGAGACTTGAATGTCGTGTCGCCTGTTCGGCGAGACTTGAATGTCGTGTCGCCTGTTCGGCGAGACTTGTACGCGCAATCTTCAGGGATAGATCGCGCGCCCACATACGTTCAATCGCGGCTATTTTATCTTCCCAGCTCATCTGCAACGCTTGACTTCGCCAGGCTTGTTTCCTGGCTACGACAAAAGCTTCAAAGTCTTCGGGTTTAAGTTCGTTGTTGGACATAGCGCTCCCATCTTTCTACGAGCTGATGCGATTGCACCAAGGCGATTAAGTCTGCAATCTTGCATGCGCCGCTGGAAATCAAATCATCAACGCGCTGATAGTCTTTGGCGCGACCAAGCTGAAGTGCGATGGCGGCCAAATAAGAGGCGGAAATTACAGCGACGTCGATGTCCTCGTAACGCTGCAAGGGAGCGTTGAGAACCGCTGCTTCGATTAGCGGATTGAATGCCGGAAGAATTTGCACTGGCCAACCGCCGATCACAATATGTTCGTTATGCACACGTCCGCCCAAAGCTTTGATTCGATCGTACAGTGGCGTTAACAACACAAAGCCAGAGGGTTGCGGCGAAATAAAAGCGAATATGTCTAAATCCTCGGTAGCCACGGCTTCAATATAAAAGCTTGCCGCGATGGCACCACCGATGGCAAAGCGCTGTAGCAGCGCCTCTGTTTGCAAAATGAGTAGTGTTTCAAGAGCGATTCTCATGCCTTGATTCTAGCAGGCAGCGCGCGGGCTGATCCATGCGTCTGCATTGGCGGGGGTGGATGAAGCGCGCCGTTTGCCGATGAACATCAAATGCGCCCGGGTCAAACGGCAAACCAATAATCCCAAGTTTAAAGCGCCAAACACGCTTTCATAAGCGCATGAAATTCACTCTTAGGCAAGTTCGTAGCGATTTGCACGTCGCTTTTTTGTTGATCCAAAAGCGTCGCACCCCGCGCTGCGCCCTGTGTGAGTACCTGAACACCGAAGCGTTTAAAACGGCATCGGTCTGGGTGGATGGCTACGAACGCGGCGAGCGGATCGGCCCAAGTCCACGCCGCCGCGTAATCCAAGCCTGCTTCGGCGATTGATAAGTGAAAAGCCAGGGTTTTGCGCGATACCGCTTGCATCAATTGGGCGTTTGCAGAATTTCCGGCAAGCCAGTTTTCCGTTTCGCTAATGCTTGGTGAGTTTGCTAACGTTGCCTCCCAATCGACTAACTCAGCATTCGGCCAGCCGGTCAGTACCGATTGCGCGGACTCCGGATCGACCGCGATATTAAACTCAGCAAAGGCGGTGATATTGCCTTTGCCAGTCACCGCACCGCCCATGATGATCAAACGTTTGACTTTGCACGGTAGTGTTGGATCGAGCGCTAGCGCCAGGGCAATATTAGTCAGCGGCCCCAGCGCCAAGATTTCCAATACACCCGAAAACTGGTTGGCATTTGCAATAATCGCTAACGCAGCATGCAGCGTTTCTGCCTGTGTTGTCGGCGCAGGCAGGCCTGCGTCGCCGAAACCATCCGCCCCGTGTACGAACGCGGCATCCGGTGCTGCACCAATAAACGGACGCCCGACGCCAGCGTAGACCTTGACCGAATGACCGGCATGTTTTCTGCGCGCATGATCAGCTAACAGGCAGGCGTTGCGCACAGTGTCATGTAAGCCGACATTGCCACCTAAAACGGTTAGCGCATGGACTTCAATATCAGGCGCTGCTAAGCACATCAAAATTGCTAATGCGTCGTCTACGCCGGGGTCGGTGTCAATCAAAAATGGGCGCACTCAAAACTCCTCACAAGAACATGTGCGGGTTTTACAGCAAGCAGCGGGCTGGAACCAGCCAAAATTGCCGCAGAAAAAAAGCCGCAACATTTGTTTTATCAAACGCTGCGGCTGCTGCTAAATAAGTGAGTCCGCCTGTAAGCCGGGTTCTGTCGTGGGCAACCATTCCTCTAGGCCTTACGTCGCCGTAAGACTCAAGCAACCTACCCGAAGGCAACGCGGGCCGCGCCAATGCCTTCCTATTTGGTCTTGCTCCAAGTGGGGTTTGCCTAGCCGCAGCCTGTTACCAG
>JAYTAO010000360.1:0-3619 GCA_043737435.1 Rhodanobacteraceae bacterium
GCCTGCGCGATACGCTGCGTTTCCTTGGGATCGAATCCCGGCTGGTTCGGTGCAAAGATGCTATTTTGGTGCCGTTTGGATGCCAAATGCACATTGATGACAGCCAAAATTTGGTTGCTGCTGCGCACTCGAAACTGCGCCATGAGCGCCTTGCGCGAGCCGTCAAACGCAAAACTTTCGGTGCCAATTCGGCGCAGCGCTGCGGTCACTAAACTCACGCGCTGAGGGTCGTATAAAAACGCATTGCGAATATTTCCGCCAGGCTGGCCGCCATCGCTGGCATTTTCCGGGGCAATATCCACCCACTGATACAGCGGGCCACCGAGTTTCTTGCACGCTTGAATCAAACGATCGTAAGTGTAATACGCGTCCGTGGTTGCGCTTAACTCGGCACCGTCGTTGTCCTGAATTTCTTGTAGCGCAATGATCGCTGGTGACCCGGCCTGCTCCACAATGACCGCACCTAGTTTTTCGAAACGTAGATCTGCCACGTCATTGTCGATATCGCGCTGCGGATCATCCACTAGCTCGGCGCGTTCCAGCTGTTGATCTAAATTGAAAGCGTTCAGCGTAAGCACGGAGGTAAACTCCGGCCCGGGCGATTGCGCTTTATTGCTCAGCTGACGCGTGATTTGTTTAATCCGCAACGGGCCGCGCGCCAATATTTGATAGGAATTCGCGCGATAGTTCAGCGGCCCAGTCACGTCATCTAGCAAGATGTCGCCGACATTGACAACGGGGGCAAACTCCACCCGGTTGATGCGAAACCCAGGTAACCAGCGATCCGGGTTTTGCGGGTCCAACACCGCCGTGCCCAGCTCACTCAACGGCACCGAGTTTGCCATGTCGCTGGGCAACACCACGTAGTCACCAAAGGGATTGCTCGGTGCGCTAAATGTCGCGCCATCGCGTATGCCAACCCGCATCGCTTCTAGATTGTTTAACGCTGTTGCTAAAGCTTCCGATTGCTCGGGTAGCGTGTTGGCGTTGAGCCAAATCGGGCGAATTTCAGGGCCGCGCGCCTCAATGATCATGAGTTCGTGCAGCTCGATTTGCGTGGTGGGGCGTTCGTTCTCATTGCGAGCAAAATCAAGCACTTTGCCAATGATCTCGATATGCGCTGCTATCGGCGGACGCTCAAAAGAAAAGATGAATATTGCACTCGACGCAGGTTGATTTTTTTGCGCCAAATCTTGTAAGGCAGCTTCCAACGGCGCTGGATCTTGAATGAAAAATCCGTGTCCAGTTTTACCGGTAACCACCCCTTGAACGCGCACGATCACGCCGCTCAACGGTGAATAAAGTCCAGTTCCTTGGATCGCTTGAATCCGGGTCAAAGGCAGCATCAAAACTCCTAAAATAGTGGTTGAACTGCACCGGCTAATACAGTGCGTTGCCTGACGATATCCCAAGTAAAACACGAATGTGCTTGCTCAGTTAAACCGGCTGGATTTGCGCGTTGCTACAAGCTAGACAGGCGGTACTTGTTGTTGCGCTGCAGCGAAAATTATTTCTTGCAAGTTCCATACGCCACCGTATAGTCTGCGACTTGACCGTTATTAAATGACGTAAAGCCAACTCGAAAAAAATCTTAAACTAAAAATTGATTGCACATCCTGGGAGGGATTATGTGGAATAAAACGATAACGAAAATTGTACTTGCATTTGCGTTCACAACCGCAGCGCTCGGCTTTAACACCGCGCAGGCGCAGAGTACGGGCTACACCCAAACGCGCTACCCCATAGTTTTGGTGCATGGCCTTTTGGGCTTTGATCGTTTGCTGGGTGTCTATGATTACTTTTATGGCATTCCCGGCGATTTACGTTCCGGTGGTGCGCGGGTTTATACCGCCAATGTGTCCAGCTCCAATTTTTCCGAAGTGCGGGGTGAACAGTTAATTCGTTACTTGGACAGCATTAAAGCAGCGACCGGGGCGCAGAAGTTCAATCTAATTGGCCATAGTCATGGCGGCCCAACCGCACGTTATGTCGCCTCCGTGCGCCCCGATTTGGTGGCCTCCATGACCAGCGTCGGCGCACCGCACGCGGGCAGTAAAACCGCGGACGGCTTGGCGACGATTGCACCGCGCGGCTCCCTACAAGAACGCTTGGCCGCAGGCTTTGTGAATGCGCTTTCGATCTTTGTCGAGCTGCTTTCCGGCGATAACGATCCGCAAAATGCGCTCGGTGCATTGACTAGCTTAAGCACCACGGGTGCCACCGCATTTAACAATCGCTTTCCACAGGGCAAGCCGAGCACAAGCTGCGGGCAGGGCGCTGCGGTGGTTAACAACGTGCGCTATTACTCGATGGGCGGCACCAATGTGTTGACCAGTTTTCTAGACGTGTCCGACCCATTATTGGGCGCAGCCGGTTTGTTTTTCGGTTCGGAAAGCAATGACGGCTTGGTCGGCCGTTGCTCCAGCCATTGGGGCGTGGTTTTACGTGATGATTACAGCTGGAACCATGGCGATGAAATCAATCAAGTGCTTGGCTTGCGCAGCCTGTTTAGCTCAAGCCCAGTCAGTGTTTATCGGGCTCAGGCGAATCGGTTGAAATTGCTGGGTTTGTAGAGTTATTGGGCGCGTTCTGTGAGCAGCACGCGCTTTTAAAAAGGGCAACATGGGCTGGGCAAGCGCACGCAAAAAACTATTTCTCACGCTAGCCGCGGTCGGCCTGTTACTAGGAGGCTTAGTCGGCTTTTGGTGGCCAACAACGCGCTCCATGTCCATGTCCGAACTGGGCATGACGCCGACACTGTTGCCCGCTGCCGCGAACGCACCAGCGGTCGCGCCATCGCCAGCAATCCCAAGCAGTGACACGGCGAATGCAGCACTGTTGCAATCTGCCGATCAGGAGATTCCTAACGCGACTAACGAAAATAATTCCTTACGCGATACGGCGGTAGATGGCGAAGTCAGCCTAAATCCAGATGGTAGCGTGCGGTTGACTCTTGAGCTGCGGCGCTTGTTTGACTACTACTTATCGCGCGCAGGGGAAATGCCTGGCGCGCAGTTGACGAAGTGGATTGAAGCCCAGCTGGACGCGCGTTACCCGCCCGCTATAACTGCGCAGCTCAGAATCTTGCTGGGCCATTATCGCAACTACCTGCGTGCGTTAAATGCCGAAACACCCCGTCTAGAAGCGCTAACGCCGCGTTTGCGCCTGCAAGCGCTCGCCGAATTTCGCCGCCGAATTTTAGGGCCATTGATGGCAGATGCTTTTTTTGCCAGCGAACAAGCATGGGACACCTTCACCCAAGACCGACTCGAGTTAGCGCGCGACAACTCCCTGACGCCCGACGTGCGTGCGCAGCGCGAACAGGAATTACTTCAGCGGCTGCCGCCTGAGCTTGCGCAAAGTTATGCCGAGCAAAAAACGCTGGATAGCAAGTTAAATGTAGCCTTGCCTGCTGCGCAAGCCGAGCGCTTTGCCGCACGCGAGCGACTTTTTGGCACTGAAGCGGCAGCGCGCTTTTCCGCGCTGGATCAAAGCCAAGCTGCGTTTGAGGGCAGGGTGCGCAGCTATTTGGACGCGCGCGGGCAACAGCATGCGCTCAGCGAAGCTGCGCGTGGACAACTCAGGGCGCAATATTTCGACGCCAACGAGGCTGCGCGAG
>JAYTAO010000361.1:0-3615 GCA_043737435.1 Rhodanobacteraceae bacterium
AGTTGATCAGCGACTTGCCTAGCCAGAGTAATTTCGACACCGCGTCGAACATAAATATGGGCGAGCTCTTCGCGCTCAAGTTCCGGTTGCGTTGCAAGCTCAGCGCGTTCGCGCGCTAGGTCGGCTTGCTCGGTATCTGATTGAGAACTGACAGAAACATATTCCCCCGCCGCCATCGACATTGCTCCCGCGACTAAACCCGCAATGCCCGCCACCACAATATCAGCGCGCGCGGCGGCGGCGGCGGCAACGCCTAAAATTAAGCTGGCAGTAGAAACTATGCCGTCATTGGCACCCAGAACTGCAGCGCGCAACCAGCCTACGCGTGAAACTAGGTGACGTTCAGTGTGTAGGCGGCTCATGTTTTTCCTCTGCGGGGTGGATTCTGATTCAGTTATGTGGGTACGATGCAAATTGATGTGGTGATGCTTGGTTTTACATGATCCCACGGTTTCGTCATTGTGAACGCAGTGAAGCAATCTCAACACGCCGCGCCTGAAACACGAGATCGCTTCGCTGCGCTCGCAATGACGAGGTTCGTGGTCTTGGGGCCGCCGCTGCACAGGTAATTATTGCGGAAAATTTTAAATGTTGATGACCTCTATTTTTCGGCCCGGTATTTTTTGCATCCATATTTTTCGGATACTGGGCACAGTTTTACTGCTTAGCCTAGCCGCTTGCAGCAAGACACCTACCCCCGTTGCCGTACAGGCCGTCAACACCGAAGGCTTGGCGCTGATTACGACCGCGCCGAGCAAAAGCGCCAGCATCAGCGAACGGATTGGCGTCGTGGAAGCCACTCAGCAGGCGACACTTTCGGCGCAAACCGCGGGCCGTGTGAACGCGCTATTGGTCGACGTGGGTGATCTCGTCAAAGCAAAGCAAATCTTGGCGCGCTTGAGCGAAGTCGAACAATTGGCCGAGCAAAACCGCGCGCAAGCGATGGTAAACGCCACGCAGGCGGCAGCCACCGAAGCTGAGGCTGAGTTTAAGCGTATGCGCAATTTGCAGCGCGAGCATGTGGTTTCTGCGCAACAGTTGGAGCAAGCACTGGCACGCCGTGATAGCGCCCACGCGCAACTGGCGTCAGCGCAAGCCGGGCTGCGTGACGCCACTCAGCACATCAGCTATACCGTAATTCGCGCGCCTTTCGACGGCGTTATCAGCGCCCGCCACGTGCAGCTCGGCGAGTCGGTTGTCTCGGGTACGGCGCTGATGAGCATGAATGCGCCCGACCAGCTGCGTTTGCGCGTTAGCCTGGCGCAAGCGGAGGCGTTAGCGTTGGATGCAACGCAAACCGCGCAAATTCTGCTC
This sequence comes from Rhodanobacteraceae bacterium, assembly GCA_043737435.1. Classification (GTDB taxonomy): domain Bacteria; phylum Pseudomonadota; class Gammaproteobacteria; order Xanthomonadales; family SZUA-5; genus JANNYA01. Next base: position 1,315 of record JAYTAO010000361.1, read on the forward strand.
GACAACGGCAAGACGATAACCGCTACCGGAATGGTGATATTTCCCAACAGCGACGCGCAAACGCACACGGTTGCGGTACGTATGCAATTGCCAGCAGCGCTTGGTTTGCAGCCCGGGATGACATTACGCGTGTTATTGGCATCGCGCGCGCAGCCAGATGCGCTTGCCAGCGCGGCACCGCCAGAAATCGTTATTCCCGCCAGTGCTGTGGTTCAACGTAGCGAAGTCTCTGGCGTTTATATTGTTAGTAAACAAACTATAGTTTTGCGTCAAGTTAGGCTTGGACATCGCGTTGGCACGGCGCAAGTTGAGGTGCTTTCCGGGCTAACTGCGGGTGAAACTATTGCCGCCGATCCGCTTGCAGCGAGTTTGCGACTCGCGCAGCGGCTATGAATTCTGATGCAAAACTAGGATGGTCCGGGCGCATTGCGCGCGCTTTCCAAGACAATCCTTTGACGCCCATTTTGGCGCTGGCTGGGCTGTTGCTGGGTTTGCTTGCCGTGCTGATTACGCCTCGGGAAGAAGAGCCGCAAATTGATGTCACCATGGCCAATGTGTTCATACCTTTTCCGGGCGCATCGGCCCGGGATGTGGAAAGTTTGGTGGCTTTTCCTTATGAGCAAAGGCTGTCAGCAATTGAAGGCGTCAAGCATGTCTACTCGGTCAGCAGCCCTGGCATGGCGGTGTTTACCGTGGAATTTATCGTTGGCGTGCCGCGTCAGGATGCGCTGGTACGCTTGTATAACCAAGTTTATGCAAATGCCGATTGGGCTCCGGAAAATCTTGGCGTAGGCCAGCCGTTAGTGCGGCCAATGGGAATCGACGACGTGCCGATCATGGCTTTAAGTGTTTGGAGCGATGATGCTAAGCGCGGCAGCGTTGAACTTGCGCAGGTCGCGCATCTGCTGGAAACCGAGCTCAAACGGGTGCCTGGCACCCGTGATGTGTACAGTATTGGCGCGCCGGATCGCGCGATGCTGGTGCAGATGGACGCAAATTTGCTAGCCGCACACAATTTAACGTTGGCTGAGCTGAGCCAGGCGCTGCTTGCTAGCAATTTAGTGCGTGGCGCAGGCGCGCGCGTTGGTGCCCAACAGACGATACCGTTAAGTGTTGGCAGCTACTTGGCGCAGCGCGATGATATCGCCGGAATTATTGTCGCCCTAGAAAACGGCGCACCGGTGTATTTATCCGACGTCGCACGCATAATTGATGGCAGCGATGCGCCGCTTAACTATGTCTGGCATGGTGCACCTGCCGACAAACCCGACCGCCCTCAGGCCGGGACCGCGCCTGCGGTGACGATTGCGGTAGCAAAAAAGCCAGGTGCCAACGCCAGCGACATCACCAATGCGATCACCGCACGAATCGCGGCACTTAAAGGCCGCGTTATTCCTGAAGGCATCGAAGTGACCGTCACGCGCGACTACGGCAAAACCGCGGATGACAAAGCGCAAAAGCTGATTCAAAAGCTTGTGCTTGCGACGTTATCGGTGGTTTTGCTGGTGTTATTTACGCTCGGTTGGCGCGAGGCCGTAGTGGTCGGCGCGGCCGTGGTTATTACCTTGGCACTGACCTTGTTTGGCTCGTGGGCGATGGGTTTTAGTACCAATCGGGTTTCGCTGTTCGCGCTTATTTTCTCCATCGGCATTCTGGTCGATGACGCTATTGTTGTGGTCGAAAACATCCATCGCCACATGCGCTTAGACGCAAAAAACGGCGGCGGAAAATCGCTGATGCAACTGATTGCACCCGCTGTAGATGAAGTGGGTGGCCCGACGATATTGGCGACGTTCGCGGTGATCGCGGCGCTGATGCCGATGGCATTTGTCAGCGGTTTGATGGGCCCGTATATGCGGCCGATCCCGATTAACGCCAGCGTTGGCATGCTGCTTTCTTTGGCCGTCGCGTTAATCGTCACGCCTTGGCTTTCCTACAAATTGCTCAGCCGACAGGCTAAGCAGCACGCTGTGAGCTCAAGCGCCGTCTTGGCAAATGCCAGTAATTTGCAACGTGGCTTCGAGAAGCTGATGCGGCCATTTTTATTCAGCGGGAAGGCAAAGCGCAATCGCAGGCTCTTGTTCGGAGGCATCGTTGCTTTAGTCATCGCTTCAGCTAGCCTAGCGGTGCTGCAATTAGTCGTTTTAAAAATGCTGCCGTTTGACAACAAGTCCGAGTTTCAAATCGTGCTGGACTTAGCTGAAGGGAAAACCCTGGAGGAAACTCAAGCGGTATTAGTCGAACTGGGCGCAGAGTTGGATCACGTGCCGGAAGTGTTGAATTATCAAGGCTACGCTGGCA
>JAYTAO010000362.1:0-3603 GCA_043737435.1 Rhodanobacteraceae bacterium
ATTTGCTTACGCCCGATGCAGTGGCGGAAAAAATGGGAAAAAGTTTGGCACGAGGTGAAATACTGCTCACACGCTTGCCGCAAAGGTACGCCGAGATAAATCTTGACCGAATTTTCGATTAAACGTCGACATCATCAAAGATTGCGCGATGTTTATCGTTCTGCGGGCTGGCCTTCGTTAGATACTTTAGAAGTTGAGCTACTCGCCGCCGGGCTGTTAGCGCGCATCAGCACGCCTACCGGGATAGATCTGGTGCGCGTGACCGATGCGGGCATTAGCGAGCTGGCCGCAGCGCACGTGAGCAATGTCCAAGCGCGCTCAGCGCACGAGCAGTTGGTGCAGAAAGTGGCGCTTAATTTGAGTGACGCGGGGCGGATTGCATGGCGCGGATTGAGCGTACTGGCCAAGGTGCCGAGTGCTGCAAATGCGCCAAATAATGATTTGGGTAGCGAATCGCCACTTGAGATTGAGCGCTGCTGGGTCAGCGCCTGCCCCGATGTATTTTCGATCCGCAACACCACAGTGCCCGCCTACATGGCGCCTGTCGTACACGAAATAAAAGTCAGCCGCGCCGATCTGTTGGGCGATTTGAAAAAGCCGTTAAAACGCGCCGCCTATTTGGATATGGCTAGCGAATGTTGGTATGTTTTAGGCACCAACAAAACCGGCAAAGCGATTGGCAAAGTCAACGAAGTGCCGGATGAGTGCGGCGTGTTAATTTTCGCAGACGGCGCCTTCCATATTGCCCGTGTGGCACCGCATCGGCGTATCGACACGCTGCCATTTTATTTATGGATGGCGCTGGCGAAAGCGACAGCTTGTCCGCGTGAGCAGGAATTGAAGCAGGGAATACTGAGGGCGCAGGCATAGCACGTTAAACCGTCTCCCCCGCGCGCTCATAATGCTTTGCAATCACATCCGCGACCGCCGCTGTTAGCTTTTTACCGGTCGGCACATGCAAAAACTCATTCGGCCCATGGGCATTCGATTTAGGGCCTAGCAATCCAGAGATCATAAATTGCGCGTCCGGGAAGCGTTCGCTTAGCATGCCCATAAACGGAATCGTGCCGCCCTCGCCCATCGCCGCAGCTTGGGGCCCAAAATAGGTTTTTGAGGCTTCATCCAGCGTGGCTTGCAGCCAAGGTTTGGTCGGCGGTGCGGCCCAACCTGTGGCTGCCGATTCACTTTCAAACTCAATTTTTGCGCCGTAGGGTGGGTCGCGCTCCAAAATTTCTTTCAGCGCGCGGCTGGCAATCTCTGGATTGAGCATCGGCGGAATGCGGATTGATAATTTTACTGCCGACTGCGGGCGCAATACATTACCGGCGTCTTGCAAGCTTGGAAAACCTTCGGCACCGGTAACGCTCAAAGTGGGCCGCCAAGTTCTATTGAGCAGCATTTCTTGCACATCATGCGTCATCGGTTGCGTGCCACCGGCCCAAGGATATTTAGCGTAGGCGTCTTTGCCCAACAGTTGCGCGGTTTGCTTGGCTTGGCTGATGCGTTCGCTGGGAATATCAACATAGAAAGCTTCGGGGATAATTTTTCCGGTGCGCTCGTCTTCAATACGGCTCAGCAGTTGCCGCAAAATACGAAAGCTAGAAGGCACGATGCCACTGGCATCCCCTGAGTGCACGCCTTCTTCCAACACTTTTACGCGCAGCGTGCCGCCCGCTAAGCCGCGTAAGCTTGTCGTCACCCACAGTTGATCGTAATTGCCACAGCCCGAGTCCAGGCAAATCACCAGACTAGGATTGCCAATTTTATCGGCTAAGTAGCTGATGTAAAAAGGTAAATCGTAGCTTCCAGATTCTTCACAGCCTTCAATCAAGATCACGCAGCGCGCATGCGGAATGCCGCGTTCATGCAGCGCCATGATGGCCGTTAGTGATGCAAATACCGCGTAACCATCATCCGCACCGCCACGCCCGTAGAGCTTATCGCCACTTAAAAGCGGCACCCAAGGACCTAAATCGGTATTCCAGCCCACCATTTCCGGCTGCTTGTCCATGTGTCCGTACAGCAAAATGGTGTCGTCGCCCTTGCCCGGAATTTCCATATAAAGCAGAGGCGTGCGGCCAGGCAGCTCTAGCCTTTGTACGACCATGCCGGGAATCGGTTGATCGCGTACCCAACTTTCCAGTAGCGACATCGCTTCATCCATATAGCCGCGATGTTTCCATTCGGCATCAAAAGCGGGGGATTTGGCCGGAATTTGAATGTAGGTCTTTAGTTTCGGAACGATTTCGTCGTCCCATTTTTCCGAAACAAAATCCATTACTTTGGCAGCGTGCATAACAAAGCTCCTAAAAAAGTTTTTGTTGCTTTCATGCAGCTTAGCGCGAATTTGCGCGCCGGGACGAATGCCAAAAGCACTTTGCTTGATTAGATAAATTTTACTTTCGCTGATGCCGCGAAATTAGCTCGGCACGCATGCCCGAAATCAAGGGTGGAGCGTTAATTTTTTGTTGACCTCCTCTCCACACTGGAAAAATGCTGGCACAATCCCGTCACACCTGCCCGCCCAAAGGAATGCTCATGTTAAGGAATGCCACATGTTAACGATGGCGACGCGCCCCGGAAAAATGTTCCAAACGATCGCCATCTATTCCGCCATGTTTTGGCTTGGCGTTGCCAACGCTGGATCTGTGAGCGGCTCAGTCGCTGAGCTGCAAGCGCACAAGCATTTGGGCGCTGCCTCTTGTGCCAGCAGCACTTGCCATGGTTCCACCACGGTTTATAAAGACTCCAATGTGATGCAAAACGAGTTTTCTGTTTGGCAGGAAAGCGACAAGCACGCGCGCGCATTCGAGATTTTAAAGCAGCCAGAAAGCCAAGCAATCACTCGCAAACTGGGTTTAGGCGATGCCACTAAAGCGCAGGTTTGTCTGGATTGCCACACCGACAATGTGCCAGTCGCGCTGCGCGGAGAGAAATTTCAGCTCGAAGACGGAGTCGGCTGTGAGGCCTGTCATGGCGGTTCGGAAAACTGGGTCAGCACCCACACAAATAAAAGCATTTCACACAGCGAAAATCTGAAAGCCGGGCTGTATCCCACCGAAGAGCCAGTTCAGCGCGCAAAAATGTGTTTGAGCTGTCATATGGGCACCAAAGATCGCATGATCACACACCAAATCATGGGTGCCGGCCATCCACGGCTGCAGTTTGAACTTGACACTTTCACGTGGCTTAATCCGCATTATGAAATCGATGAGGATTACATCAAGCGCAAGGGCGAATTTAACGGCGCGCGTGATTGGGCGCTGGGTCAAGGCGTGGCCGCAAAAAATTTGCTTGAGCAGTTGACCGACAATAAAACCGCCTACGTGGGCATTTTTCCAGAATTAGTGCTGTTTGATTGCCACGCTTGCCATAAGCGCATGGGCGGCAACACTTGGGCATCGCGTCCAGGCACAGGCCTAGGCCCAGGCATAGTGCGCTTGAACGACGCTAATCTAGTCACATTCCGGCACGTACTAAGTGTGGTTGACCCGGCCGCAGGTGTGCGCTTACGTGAGCAAACCCGTGCTCTGCATCGGGCCACCACCAACAGCCGCGAGGCGACCACGAGCGCGGCAATCAAACTAAAAAGCACGATTGAAG
>JAYTAO010000363.1:0-8826 GCA_043737435.1 Rhodanobacteraceae bacterium
CCGGGAAACTCAGCGCGTCAGATTTACTAAACGCTATTCGCATCGGTGCGGTGCAGCGCGTGCGCCCAAAAGCGATGACGGTAGCGGTCATTATTGTTGGTTTGCTACCGATACTGGTGGGCAGCGGCACGGGTTCGGAAGTGATGCGCAGAATCGCAGCGCCCATGGTGGGCGGCATGTTGACCGCACCCTTGCTTTCGCTGTTTGTAATTCCGGCTGGCTATTGGTTATTGCGCCGACGCGGCTTAAAGGGCGTACAAAACTAGCTAAGTCAATCAATGTTATCGCTGCCACTAAACTAGTTCATGCAACCCACGTCAAGGGCTTGGGCCATTAGCAGGGTGGATGGCTGCAGTTTGGCATTAGCCGATCCGTTAATTAATAGCTTTGGGCGCTGCTAATACCTCAACCTCAGTCAGATTTGGTAGTTCAGTTAGAGCTCATGCCAAAGCGACCAATGATCCGCTAGGCTAGGCGTGCATGAATTTGCCCAACGCCCTCTGCCTATGTGTCGCCAACTCGCTGACTGCACTGCGGCGCATGCGGTGGTATAGGTTACGTTCGCGCGCAGTGTTGCCGCTACGGTTGATCTGGCTAATCAATGCTGACTTAACGACTACGTTCCGGTGAGCTTGGGCGAATTGGCTGACGTCAAATTACGTCTGCAGCTTTTTCAGCCGCATGCGCACCAGCGCATCACACGGCTGGTATGCGTCGCCGCTTACAAAAAAACCGCGTAAACTGCACTTACATTTGCTTCGGGCGGGGCAGGCAATGGCATTAAACCCAATCACACGATTGATCAGCGATTGGCGCGCGGGCAGCGCGGGCGCGGAGGAAAAACTATTAAAAATGGTGTATCCGGCGATGAAAGAAATTGCCGGGCGGCAGTTGCGCCAAGCCAAGCAATTTACCCTGCGCCCGACCGAGCTTGCCAATGATGTATTGATGCAAATGCGTGGCGGTGCGGGCTTGGATGCGGAAAATACCAAACATTTTTACGCTTTGGCGGCGCGCATGATTCGCTTTCTCATTGTGGATCACATCCGCGCCAATCAAGCGCAAAAGCGCGGCTCAGAGGTGGTTTTTGTTGAGCTTGAATTTGCTGCGTCCGAAGCAGGCGGCATCAATCCTGCGGATCAACTGGATTGGCTGGCACTGGACGCGGCCTTGGTTGAGCTTGAGCAAGAACAAAAACGTTACGCCACTTTGGTAGAGCTGCGCTATTTCATGGGCATGTCAACCCGGCAAGCGGCCGATGCAATGGGGGTGAGCACCGCGACTGCAGACCGAATTTGGCGCTACGCCCGGGCTTTTTTAGCGGACCGATTGGGCGCGCCGATGCTAAATTCCGTCCCGATTTCGGCCGCGGGCTAAAAACGCATGACAAAAATCGAATGGTTTGACCTATTAGTTGAGCTAGACCCGTCGCAGCGCAAGTTTAAACTGGACGAAATACGGGCAACGGACACGGATTTGGCGGCACAGCTGCAGCGCCTGCTCGCCCAGGATGCTGCCGGCACCGATCAACCCGACGCGTTGGAATCGAACTTAGGCAATCAACTCAATTTGGCGATCGCGCAAACCGTGCAGGCCCGCACACAGATAGGATCCTATCGACTTTTGGGCTTGCTGGGGCAGGGCGGCATGGGCGAAGTCTGGCGCGCCGAGCGCGACGTCGCGGGAACTAAGCAGCCGTTGGCGCTTAAAGTGTTAAAGCTTGAAGACATGAGTGCTGAAGCGCACGAGCGCTTTGCCCTGGAACAGCGCACCTTGCTGAAATTGGTGCACCCAAATATCGCGCGCTTGTTGGACGCCGGTGTCGCCAGCGATGGCCGCCCATGGATCGCGATGGAGCTGGTCGAAGGCATGCCAATCACGCAATATTGTGATCAGCATCAGCTCAGCATCAACGCGCGGCTGGCGCTGTTTCGGCAAGTGATTGCGGCGGTGCAGTACGCGCACGACTATTTCATCGTGCACCGCGATATCAAGCCGGACAATGTTTTAGTGGATCAAACCGGCACGGTCAAACTGCTGGATTTTGGCATCGCCAAAAGCTTAGATCGGCACGCGCCGCACACCTTAACGCAGCAGCGCTTTTTTTCCCTGTATGCGACCGCGCCTGAGCAATTGTTAGGTAGCTCAGTATGCGTCGGCACCGATGTTTATGCGCTCGGCGGCTTGCTGTACGAATTAATGAGCGGCGCGCCGCTGATTAGCCGGGAGCTAAAAACGCCAGCGCAGCTGCAGACGTTTATTGTTGAGAAAACTCCGACGCTGCCAAGCCGAAATATCGATGCCGCCGCGGCGAACAATCGCAGTGCTGCCAGTGTTGCTAAGCTCAGCGCGAATCTAGCTGGCGATTTGGACCGCATTGTGCTGCATGCATTGCGCAAATTGCCGAGCGAACGCTATGCATCAGCACGCGAATTTGATGAGGATATTCAAGCGTTTCTTGAACATCGCCCAGTGAAAGCGGCGGGGCAGGGCAAGCGTTATCGCGCCCAGAAGTTCCTGCGCCGACACTGGCTGGCCGCGAGCATTTCCGGCTTGGCGCTAGCGAGCTTATTGGTGTTGACGGTGCTATTAGCTTGGCGTGGTAACCAGCTGCAGCGCGCCAATACCGTAGCATTGGAGCAGCAAAAGCGCGCCGAAGCGGCCAAGGCGACTGCCGAGGAAGCGCGGGTAGCGGCAGAATCGGTGAATAGTTTCCTAATTGATGTTTTCAAACGCGCCGACCCGCTGGCGCGCGAACGCGGCGATAAGGGTTTGAGTGTGGTGATTGACGCTAGCTTTGCCGAGATTAAAGCGCGGCAAAAGTTTGATCAGTCCACTGCGCCCATACTCATTGCTTTAGTGCAGGGCTTGGTCAGTTTGGGAAAGACTGATAAGGCCGGGCCGCTTTTAGATCAGATTGAGAAAGAAATTAAGTTGACCCCAAGTCAGCAGCTGCAGGTTATTTTGATAGGTGGCGAGATTGCCCAAGTCGAGCAAGACTTCAAACTGCTGGCAAAGCGTATTGGTCAAACTGAGCAAATAAATCCAGCACTCTTTGACGCGTCCCAGCGCGCGCATGTGCTCGACCTGCGTGCGCGACTTGCCGACTCCAGTAATCAGTTCGACGCCGTTTTGCGTTTTACGGAAGGGCGCAAGCTCAGCACGTCTATGTTGAACATAAGGATTTTGGCATTGTCTGGATTAGGTATGGGGGCGCAAGCGCGTGAATTAATCATGAGCCGGCTTGCTAGCGAATACAATTTTATTGATCGCCCGTTTCTTCACTCTGCACTGGGTCGACTTGCGAATGAATCTGGAGACAGACAGGAAGAGTTAAAGCAAACTGAAGCCGCCTATAGAGCTGCTTTAACCGTGTATGGCCCAGAAAGCTCGACCGTTTTAGGTTATCGCAATTCCTACGCAGCGGGCGTAATGCGCAACGGACATTTTGAGCAGGCCGAGGCAGAGTTCAAAGCGATAGTGGCGCAAGCTCGCAAACTTTTTAAGCCAGATGACCCGCGCTTTAATTTTTTCTCATTCAATATTGCGATTTGCCAGGCAAAGCGGGGCGTACTTAGCCCGGAAGGGCGGAAACGCCTGCTGCCTTCAACAGTTGCGAAAGTCAACAAACTTACGATAGTGGCTTCGGTTGCCTTGGCTCGTGATGATTATCTCAACTCGCGGCGCGAAGACTTTATTTCGCGAATACGGGGGCTTGTTCGTAGGCTCCAACCTGACGACGTAACGCCTGAACTTGCAATTTGGATTGCCGTGATGCGTGGAGATAACCGATCAACATCCAGTTGGCGGGCGTTAATTGAACCTGTAGCGCAATATGACCCCATAATTAAAAAAACTTTCCGTTAATAGTTCGTTTTTTTATTACAGTTACATAAACTTAAGGAGATTTAAATGTTGGTCGCTGCACTGTTAACTAGTTCTGTTTTATCTTTAGGCAAAAGCGTTGAGGGAGACGCTTGTCATTATGCGACTGCCTCTTTGCGAGTTTACAAAGTTCAGAACTCGACAATTTTGTCGGATTGCCCGCCTCCTGGGCGCATCGACGAAAACACCAATCCGCAAAGTCAACAAAACGCTTTTTTAATTCAGTATTTACCTAAAACATTGACCAGTGAAGGCTTTCGCACAACCTTAAGGCCATTAAACGGCGAAATCGCCAACTTTGCGCGAATTGCCGCAACTGAGCCTCAAGATCCAGCAACCGGCCCTTCAAATTTAGGCGACATTCGTCATTACACAAAGTTGCGAGATGATGCCAGCGAAGTCGTGCTTTCTATCGCTGGAAATAGAGCGAGCGGTCAGACATTAGTGGTTTCTCATCAATATATGGACGGTTCTGGCCAAACCCACACAGATACTGTTGGCGAAAATTTGTTGCCTTCCGATTTTTTGTTCAGTGACTTATTAGAGTTGGATACGCGGGTAAACAATGACAATAGCGGGCCTAATGTTGTTCGAGACAGCATCAGAATCCAGGTTTGTGTGCGTAGAGGCGTTGGGTCCTGCCACACTTTTACGATTCCGCAAAAGTTTGGTCAATTGGCTGCGCCAGAATTTTATTTGGGCACTTTTATGTCAACCGCGCAATTTCCAAACCTTCGCGCGCGCTACTGCTACTTGCCGCCCTTTGACAGCACCATCGGCTCTGGCTACTCCAGCGTATGCCCTGGCCCGGATGCGCCGTAAGCGTCAAGTAAATTTTGGATTGCCCCGCTGATCCGAACGTTGTGAGTAGAAAAAATTCCGCTTCGGCGGAATTTTTTTGCCTATGGTGATAGAAAAAGTTTAAAAATTCCGATTCCCTGTGTAGAGCGAGCCAAACCCCGGCATATCTTGGGTTTGAGCTGATTCGTTCTGACTTGCCACTTCAGTAACCTCCACCAGGAACCGCATTAAATGAAAACCGTTCTTACCCTATCGCTGCTGTTAGCCAGCCAATGCCTGTACGCACAAAACGAATCCAGGCCCGTCAACTACGAATGCATGGAGCGCAACTGCGTTACCACCCCGCCGGTAACCATCGGCAACCCCGACGGTTTTGATTGGCAAGGGCTACCGCCGGGTGGCGGTGTGCGTTATCCGGCGAATGGTTTGCAAAGGAGGGCATCAGATTTTCCAATCCAAGTAGTTAATGGCGACTTCAATCTCACGACCGGTTGGGACGCGCTCAGAACTTTCCCCTATTATGGAAGTTCACACTCCACGTTGGTCAGAACTTCTTATAACGTTAACGGCGCGCCCCCTGCGGCTGCGTTGGTCGGATCATCAATGGGGCAAGCACCTTTTTTTGTAGAGTGTCCAAATATTGGTCTCATCAGGCAAAAAATCCATGTGGGACGCAATAAGCGCCTGTCCTTCGATTGGCAAGCTTCAACGGCACCTGGAGCAAATGGCGTTGCCGCAAGTTTTGGGCCCGGGGTTAATGTGGTATTTAGTGACGCATATTCCGGCCATGTTTTAAATGCTGGCGAAGTCTTTTACCAAAATACGGCTACTGGACGTCACAGTGAAGTGGATTTGAGTGCTTTTGCGGGTTTGGACGTTGAGATTCGGTTCAATGGCTACCCGGTAGATGTCCGATATGTAGTTCCAAACTATTGCTCGAATAACGCGTGGGTTGACTCCGTAGCGATAATTGACGGCCCCGTGCCGACCTACACCGGCGCAGCCAGTGCGGGCAATTGGTACAACCCATCCAGATCTGGCAGCGGTTGGGATTTGCGCCGCGCACCCGATGGCAGCTATTACGCGATCTGGTATACGTACGATTCAGCGCTACAGCCCATTTGGTACATCACCAGCGCAGGTGCATTCGTCAATGGGCGCTTCCAAGCATCGTTGTTGAAATGCACCCGAACATCGTCTACTGCGACTTGCCCAGCAGTTGGTCGTGTGGATCTGACGCTAAAAAACAGTTATCAAGGCGAGATGCGTTTTGATTTTGCGAATGAGGGGGTAACCGGTCAATGGGACGGCGAAGAGTATTTCACCCTGCTAACTTCCGCTGGTGGCGCGTACAGCGGTCATTTCCATAGCAATGATGCCGCTGATCCAGCCTGGGGCATCACGACAATGTCGTTCGCCTACCAAAACCAGCAAAAACTTTTTGCGACAATGTATTACTACAATGGCAGCGAGCCCACGTGGGCAGTCGGCACAGGGACGGTGGGCAATAATACGGCGGTCACTATGATGCGGCAATCCGGTGGCCTGTGCCCCCAGTGCGTGGGCAGCTATCCTGCAATCACCCAACAAAGTGTCGGCTCGATGAATCTCAATTTCACCGGCTTTAATCCAGCGCTAATTGCTGATCTCAATATCAGCAGCTGGTTACGTCCTACCCGGCCTTACTACATGCTATCTAACTGAGTTTTAAGCGGCTTTAGTGCCTAAAATCGAATCTATGATTTGTAAGTAAAATGCCAGCGAACGGAAAAATCGCTGGCATTTTTCCTTCGCTATCATATTGCCGGTCACCCGGATATCTACTATTCGACAAAGTCAACAGCATTGGTGCAGATTCTAAAGTGAACATTCCATGATCTACTCCGAAAAAAACCGCGTGCTGTTCACGCATGTCAGCCGTACTGGCGGCATGAGTATCGATAATTGCTTGCGCCGTTTATTGCCAGATGCCAGACCTATTGTCGGGCAACACGCGCCTTTGGTGGCGGCGCGGGCTTTGCTTGGCGAACGCTTTGAGCAGGCCTATAAATTCGCCTTCGTGCGCAACCCTTGGGAGCGTTTCGTCTCTTGGTACGCGTTAATGGCACAGACGAAATATGGCGGCGAATTAGATCGCACGGCGCTTATTGACCCGACCGCGCAGCATTGGCAAGGCTTCGATGCCTTCCTAGAAAATTGGTGCGCTGTAGAGGTACAAATAGCAGGCGTTGCACGCCGCGCCTTGAGCCAATGGGCGCAGTTGGTCGATGCCAATGGCGTCATGCTGGTCAACGATATAGGCCGCTTTGAAACTTATGCGGCGGATGTTATTCGTCTATTCGCCAAGGCGAATCTTGACCTAGGTGAAATCGAAAAAATCAACGCTTCCCAGCACTTACATTACAGCGTTTATTACTCGGCATTCGGGCGTGAACTGATTGCAGATTTGTTTCCGGAAGACCTTGCCATTTTGGGGTATCAATTCGAAGCAGAAAGTGCCACTTAAATTCGCGCCCATTGTTTCCAAAACTTCACTCCTGGCTCAAATGCGCCAACGCAGCCGCATTCGATTCCCAGTTTTTCCCGTCAAAAGCGCGAATGACTAGCTCCTTCGGCGCCGGATTTAGGCACCGCACGTTGACATCGTAACCATCGGGATTGGAGCGCGGAATGTAATACACCTTGATGCCGCAAAATTTGCAAAAATAGTGGGTCGCAACGCCAGTATTAAAGCGGTAGCTGGTCATTGCCTCCGCGCCCTGCGTTAATTGAAAGCGCGACTTCGGCACGATTAAATGCAAAAAGCCTGATTTGGCACAGACGGAGCAATTACAGTCGTCGCACTCGATAACTTCAGGCGCTTCGACGCGCGCTTGAACTGCACCGCAGTGGCAGCTGGCTTGATAAATCATATTGGCTTGGTTTTTTTTGGTTTGATATGCATCGCAAAGCTGTGATCCGGATCATTTCTTGAGGCGCGTGCTTAGCTAGCTAACACGTTCATCCACAGCAAAAATAGCATGATCGCGGCACTCCAAATCCCTGCAAATGCGTCGTCTAACATGGCTCCAAAGCCACCATGTAGTTTGGTATCGGCCCAACTAGCGGGCCAAGGTTTGATAATGTCAGTAGCGCGAAATGCTAAAAACGCTGCGGCCAAAGTTAGCCAAATATTTTGCCCGTGTGGCCAGTAGGCAACTGGCAGCCAAGTAATCGCCATGCCCGCCCATTCGTCAACCACAATGACGCCCGGATCCTGAATTTGGTAAGTGCGCACAACCCAAGCGGCTGCCCACCAACCGACGCAAAAAAGCGATACTGTCGCGAGCAAGTAGAGCCAAAATGGAGAATAATGTCCCAAGGCCCAACACACAGGTAGCGCCGCGAGAGTTCCAAACGTGCCGGGTGCAACTGGAGCTAAACCGCTACCCAAGCCGGTGGCAATCCAGCCACGCACATCGCGCATCAATTCCATCCGATTTATCATGGCCTGAGCTTAGCAAACGCGTCTGGCGGTTACACTATTGCGCCGTGCTGCTTAACTTCTGTCATGCCGCAAGCGTTATTTCAATTATCAAACCTAATTTTTGACCCGGCAGCGCTTCGGCAGGAATTGCGGGTTGTTAGCGCAGGTGCCTACGTAAGTTTTGAAGGCTGGGTGCGCGATAATCACGCCGGAAGGTCGGTGGTAGGCTTAAGCTACCATGCGCACCCTGTTTTAGCGCTCAGTGAAGGCGAACGCGTATTGCGAGATGCTTTGCGTGCCTTTGCCGTCAAAGAAGCGCGCTGCGTCCACCGAGTCGGCGCGCTAAAGCTGTCGGAGCTGGCGGTTTGGGTGGGCGTGAGCGCTGGCCACCGGGACGCTGCGTTCGCCGCCACGCGATTTATCATCGACGAAATTAAGGCGCGCGTGCCGATTTGGAAACAAGAATTTTATGATGAAAAGCCAGCGCAGTGGCTGCACCAGAACCCTGCGTCTAGCTGAATGCGTGCTGCAAAATCCGCCATGTTATCGTTACAGCGCTTGACAAAAAACAGGTCTAGCTCTTAAATCGTCGGCTCTTTGTCGGAGGAATACCCAAGCGGCCAAAGGGGACTGACTGTAAATCAGTTGTTTCGACTTCCGTGGTTCGAATCCAC